>JBOHZW010000142.1:0-2344 GCA_050738715.1 Steroidobacteraceae bacterium
GGCGTGCCCTTCATGAACAGCACGACCGGGGCGCCGTCGAGTTCCTTGCTGATTCGTTCGCTGACATCCATGCCTAGTTCACCTCAAGTTGATTGTCCACCGCACTGACACCGGCCACACTCCGAACGACGTGCTCCACAGATACGCGCTGCGCTGCGCTGGCGACCTTGCCGCGCAGCGTCACGCTGCCACCGGCTGCGCTGACCGTTATCGGCGCATGCCGCCACTGCGCGTCGGCGCCGAGCCGCGCGCGCACCGCCGAGGCCAGCGCCGCATCGGATGGTGCCGCAACGCGCTCGCGGCCATCGGTGGCCGTGCCGCTGTGGGGCGCGTCGCCGATCACCGCAGAGACGCAACCGCCCAGCAGAAGCCCTGCTGCTGCGTTCGCCAGTGCCACGGCCTTGGGCGTCATCGTACGTCTCCCGCGCTGCCAGCGTTGAATTATGGGGGTCGCTGCCCTATTCTTCAAACGCGGCAGGCCATTCCCTTGGCGTTGCAGAACAACGACATAACGTCATAACGAGGCTTTCGACATGAACCCACTGAATTCCGTGCGCGGCTCCATCATCACCGGAGTCATCGTTGCGACCGTCATCACGGTCGCGATACCTCAAAGCGCGTTCAACGAGATGGGGCTGATCCGCTGGCTGCACATACTGTCGGGTGTCATGTGGATCGGGTTGCTGTGGTACTTCAACGTCGTGCAGGTACCCGCGCTCGGCGCAGCGGCCGCCGACAAGGGCGGCCCGGGCGGCGCCGGCATATCGAAATACATCGCCCCGCGCGCGCTGCTGTGGTTTCGCTGGTCCGCCCTGGCGACGTGGCTGACCGGGGCCGGGTATCTCGTGCGCGGTGCGAATTTCGTCAACGCCTTCACCTTCGGCCACTTCGGCGAAGACATTTACGGCCTCGTCATCGGCACCGGCGCGTGGCTGGGCACGATCATGCTGTTCAACGTGTGGGTTTTGATCAATCCGAACCAGATGAAGGTGCTCGGCTTCAAGCCGGCCACCGATGAGGAAAAAGTGCGCGCCCGGCGTGTTGCGATGCTCGCCTCGCGCACCAATTTCGTGCTGTCGATCCCGATGCTGATGTGCATGGCGGGTGCGACGCACGGATTGCCGTACTAGCTTCGGCCCGCCCCAAAGCTTGAGTCTTGGCCGCGCGGCTACCTGAGGACCTGCCCGAGCAGGTGTCGCGCGCGCTGCGCGAGGACATCGGCTCGGGCGATGTCACGGCGCAACTCATTTCCGCCACGACTCGCGCCCGTGCACGTGTGGTGTGCCGCGAACCTGCCACCATTTGCGGCACTGCCTGGTTTGATGAAAGCTTTCGCCAGATCGATGCCGCAGTCCACGTGCAATGGCGCGTTGCCGATGGCGAGCGCGTCGCGGCCGAGGCGCTGCTGTGCGAACTCGAAGGGCCGGCGCGCGCGCTCCTCACCGGTGAACGCACCGCGCTGAATTTCCTGCAGCTGCTGTCGGCCACTGCGACGGCGACCGCGCGTTACGCGCATGCCCTTGCCGGCACGTCCTGCCGCATCCTGGACACTCGCAAGACGATTCCCGGACTCCGCACCGCGCAAAAATACGCCGTGCTGTGCGGCGGTGGACAAAACCATCGCATCGGCCTTTACGACATGGTGCTCGTCAAGGAGAACCACATCGCTGCGGCCGGATCGATCGCCGCCGCAGTGGCGGCTGCGAGAGCACTGTCACCCGCCGTGCCGGTTGAAGTAGAGACGGAGAATCTCGACGAGGTGTCCGCCGCGCTCGCTGCGCGCTGCGATGTCATCCTGCTCGATGAGTTCACGCTGGAAGACCTGCAGCGCGCCGTCGCGCTGAATCGCGCCGCGCCTCAACCGGCGAAGCTCGAGGCCTCCGGCGGGGTCAGCCTCGAGCGCATCGGCGCGATCGCAGCGACCGGCGTCGATTTCATTTCGGTCGGCAGCCTGACCAAGCACGTGCAGGCCGTCGACCTGTCGATGCGGCTTGTGTGACAGGCATGCGCGCCACGGGTTAGACCAAGACAAAGCCTGTTTGCGAAAGATTGTCCTGTCGGGAACGCCGTGAATCCGTCCATGGAGGCTCCGGCCGCGACATCCAACTGTGGCCGCGCATGTCTGTCACGCATGAGGGAGCGCTATTTCTTGCGTGCCGGTTTCCTGCGGGCGGCCTTGCGTGCAGGTCGGCGCGCCGACTTGCGCGATCGGCCGGCCTTTTTCTTTGCAGTCGGACGCTTCGCGCTGCGCTTTTTCGCTGCCGGACGACGCGCCGGCCTTTTCTTCGCTGGCTTCTTCTTCCCGGCTTTTTTCTTCGCGGCCTTCTTCTTCACCACCTTGCGC
>JBOHZW010000143.1:0-2231 GCA_050738715.1 Steroidobacteraceae bacterium
GTGCGCGCGCGCATCGCTCCCGCTGCCCGCAGGGCAGCTCGCAGCGCCGGCGCTCGCCGGCGCCAGTGGCGAAGTCGTCGTGGGCCTGCGTCCGGAGGATCTGTCCATCGGCACACCGTCTACCGCGGCCAACACCGACGACGAGGACTACGCCTTCGATGCCAGGCTCGAAAGCGTCGAGCCGGTGGGCAACGAGATCTTCCTGCGCGTGCGCTTCAACGGCGGCGAGTACGTCTGCCGTGTGCCGCCGCAGCCGATGCCCGAACCGGGCCAGACGCTGCGGCTGCGCTACCAGCCCACGCGCTTGAAGTACTTCGATGCGAACTCCGGAGCGCGACTCGGCTGATCGCAGGATGGCCTTGCGTTGCCGCGCACGCGGCGCTATACACAGCGCCCTGCCCTCATTCACGGCAGCCAGCGCTGCCAAGGAGATTCCCATGAGGCAAATACAACAGACCTGCCGCGGAATGGCGCTCGTTGCACTATTCGCATTGCCGCTATGCGCCGCGGCCGCGGTCGCGGCTGATGCCGCAAATCCAGCGGCGCCGATGTCCGACCAGCAACTGATCGACAGCGCACTGTCCGCCGCACCGGCTGGCTTGCGCCACGACGCGGGTGTCATGGCCGTAGATGACAAGGGCGCGATGCGCACCCTGCGTGAAAGCAAGAACGGATTCACTTGCATGCCGGACGCGCCGACCACGCCCGGGCCCGATCCGATGTGCATGGACAAGGCGTCTATGGAATTCGTGCACGCCATGCTGACCAAGACGGCGCCGCCGGCGGGCAAAATCGGCCTGATGTACATGCTGGCGGGTGGGACGGACGCCAGCAACACTGATCCGTATGCGAGCGGACCTGCGGCTAACAATCATTGGATCAAGACCGGACCGCACTTGATGCTCGCGGGCGCCGACGCGGCGTTCTACGACGCCTACCCGAAGGACACCGATCCGGATACATCGAGGCCCTACGTGATGTGGGCGGGCACGCCGTACCAGCACCTGATGGTGCCGGTGCAGTAGCGGGCAGCGCACGATCCGGCCGCTGGGATATCGCTCAGCGGCCGGCGTTCTTCTGCAGCTCCGCTTCCACGACCGCGCGCAATTGCGCCGCGCTCAACGCGCCGCGGTTGGCACGCAGGATCGAGTCGAGCGACCCACCAGCGCCGATGACGTAGGTCATCGGCAACATCTGCGGCGCACCGAATCCATTCGTCGATGCCTCGGAGAGCATGCCCGTCAGGTAGCCAACAACCCCGGCCGCATTCAGCGCATCCTTGCGATCGTGCGGATCATCGGCGCTCAACCCAATGACAACGACGCCGCGGTCGCGGTATTCGTGATACAGCGCATCGAGCGCGGGCATCTCGCTGCGACAGGGGCCGCACCAACTGGCCCAGAAGTTGAGCACGACGACGCGGCCGCGCAGCGCGGCAAGTTCGATCTTCTCGCCACTGAAGGTGCGCGCGAGAAGGGCAGGCGCCGGTTTCCCGACCGCCACCTGCCCCGCCCCCCCCAGTAACCCGCCAGACTGCGGCGATGCGGGGCAGGCCGGCGCCGAGACCAGCAGTATCGTCGCGACGGTCGAGAACATCGCGCGCGCGCCGGCGCGACGCATTTTAGAAATGATAGCTGGCATTGAGTTTCCACATTTCATTGGCGAACAGTTGATTACCGCGGGCGTTAGTGTAGAGCGGCAACGCGACATCGGCGTAGACCCGCACCTTGCCCGTCGCGATTTCGATCCCAGGCGAAACCAACAGCCGTGAGTAGCCGGTATCGTCAACCAGCGCGTCGGCGCCACCGTCAGGACGGCGATAGACCGCGCGCAGTTGGAACACGGGCGATACTTTTACCCGATCCGACATGGTGCCACGCTCAAAGTAAACCCCACCGGCAATCACGCCTTCCGCGCCCGGTCGATAGTTGGCGCGGTAAGACACCGGCTGGTCCCACTGGCCCTGGAGAAAATACGCCCAGCGGTTATCGGCTGTGAGACGCCCCAGATGATAGGCACCCAGCAGCATATCCGTACTGCCGCTGCCGATTTCGGTATCCGGATCGAACCCCGGGTACGTGTAATCACCGTTGGCGAGCTTAAGCCCGAACGTCAAGCCGGTAGACATGTCCGCGGAAAAACCCGTGTAGCTGGCCTTGATGCGGATATCTCCGACCGCACCGTGGGTGCTATCGACGATGTCGCCGGTGTCTTCATCGGCAGTCTGGAAG
>JBOHZW010000144.1:0-5924 GCA_050738715.1 Steroidobacteraceae bacterium
GCACCAGCACGTCGATGTACTCGCGCATTCCACCGAGCATTTCGCCGACCGCGGCGCGATCGGCGGTCGGCACCAATTGAATGCACGCGGCCGGCAGTTCGGCCGCTTCAAGACCCGCCAGCAGACACGCGTGGATCGCCGCGTTCGAGCGATCGCTGTCCGAACCGCCACGCAGGATCACCGCGTTCCCCGCTTTCAGGCAGATTGCACCGGCATCGGCGGTCACGTTGGGCCGGCTCTCGTAGATGATGCCAATCACGCCGAGCGGTACACGCACACGTTGCATGCGCAGGCCGTTGGGCCGGGTCCACTCCGCGCTGACGGCGCCGATCGGATCGGCGAGCGCCGCGATGTCCTCGAGGGCGCGCGCAATCGCCGCGACGCGTGTCGCATCGAGCCGTAACCGATCGAGCATTGCCGCACTCAGATTCGCCGTGCGCGCCGCGGACATGTCCGCTGCGTTCGCCGCGATCACTTGCGCGCTCTGCGCGCGCAGCGCCGCGGCCGCGGCAAGCAGCGCGCGGTTCCTGGTTGCGCTGTCCGCCAGCGCGAGTTGCGCCGCAGCAGCGCGCGCCTGCCGACCCATCTGCTGCATCAACTCGCGCACGTCATTCATGGCGCAGGATCACCAGGTCATCGCGGTGGATCAGTTCGTGTCGGCCCCTGAAGCCCAGCAGTGTTTCGATCTCGTTGCTCCGGCGGCCGAGGATGCGTGCAGTGTCGGCGTCGGAATACCCCGCAATGCCGCGTGCGAGTTCGCGGCCTGCATCGTCCAAGACACTGACAGTGTCACCCGCATCGAAGCGGCCGAAGGTACCCGTGACGCCGGCGGGTAGCAGGCTCTTGCCGCCCAGCAGTGCGCGCATTGCGCCGCCATCGATATGCACGGCGCCGGCCGGACGCAACTTACCGGCGATCCACTGCTTGCGCGCCGCCACCGGCGTCGAAGCTGGCACGAACCAGGTGCAACGCGCGCCGCCCTCGATGCGCTTCAACGGATGCGCGTGGCTACCTGGCGCGATGCACATGTGGCAGCCCGCGCCCATCGCGATGCGCGCGGCGGCGATCTTGGTTGCCATGCCGCCCGAACCGAACAGCGAGGTTGAACCGCCGGCCATCGCCTCGATCTCGGAAGTGATCTGCGGTACCTCGTCGATGAAATTCACCCTTGCGCCGCGGTTGGGATCGGCCGTATACAGCCCGTCGACGTCGGAAAGCAGCACGAGACAGTCGGCGCTCACCATTTGCGCGACGCGCGCCGCCAGGCGATCGTTGTCGCCATAGCGGATCTCCGCGGTCGCGACCGTGTCGTTCTCGTTGATCACCGGAATTGCGCCCAGAGCCAGCAACGAGTTCAGCGTGGCGCGCGCATTCAGGTAGCGGCTGCGTTGCTCGCTGTCATCGAGCGTCAGCAACACCTGAGCGACCGTCACTTCGTGCGCCTCCAGTATTTCCTTGTAGGCGTGCGCCAACCGGATCTGGCCGACGGCGGCGGCGGCCTGGCTGTCCTCGAGCCGCAGCGTGCCAGGCGGCAAGCCCAGATGCCGGCGCCCCAATGCAATCGCGCCCGATGAAACCAGCATGAGCTGCTGCCCGCGCCGCCGCAGCCGCAGCAAATCTTCGACGAGCGACTCGAGCCAGGCCCGGTTCAGGCGGCCACTGCGCTGGTCCACGAGCAATGCCGAGCCCACCTTGACGACGACACGCCGCGCGCCGCTCAACGGGCTGCGCGATTTACTGCTGGTTGATCGGACTGAATTCATGGGTAAGCGCGCAACTGCAGGAATCCACGGGAACGAGGTCAGAGTGTACCTACGGAACGCTGCTTGCACAGCACGACCAGGGCATGCGCAAGACGAAGTTCCGCGCTCGACTGCGTTGCCTAAATCGCCGCGCTGACCCTAATATCGGCCCCGGAGCCGCACTGCGGCGGGAGCTTCAAGGGGATCAGACCGGTGGCCAGAGAATTCGAGCCCGTCGTGGGGCAGTGGTACGAGAACATCGACGAGAACGACAGTTTCCGCGTGCTGTCGGTGGACGAGGATGCGGAGCTCATCGAGATCGAATACCTCGACGGCGACATCGAGGAGATCGATGTCGACACCTGGGCCGAGTTCGACCTGGAGAAAATCGAACAGCCGGAAGGTTGGTCGGGCGCCGACATCAAGACCGACGACGATGATGATGAAGACGAAGATGAAGACTGGGACGAAGATGAAGACGATGACGAAGACGACGAAGAGGAAGACGATCTCGACGAGGAGACCGACGAAAACTATTGAGCGCGTGGCGCGGCAGGCGGCACGAACCTCATGAGCAATCCGCACCACAGCTGGTACCACGAGCGCGAATCCGCGTGGCTCTATCGCGTGGTCGCCGCAAAGGAATCGGACCCGCGCCACCAGCAGCTGTTTCGCGCGCTCGCGCAGGCCGCGGAAGAACAGGCGACACATTGGGCGCGGCTCGCCAACCCGGGCGAATTCCATCCCAGCACGCGCGCGCGGCTGGTCGCCACGCTGGTGCGGCGCTTCGGACCCCGCGCACTGAAGCCGATACTTGCCGCGATGAAACTGCGCGGGCTGTCGGTCTACAGCGGCGCGGCCGCGATCGATGGTCACTTGATGCCAGTGACGGTGCAGGACATCGGGCAACGCCACCGCAGCGTGACCGGTGGCAACAACCTGCGCGCCGCGGTGTTCGGGTTCAACGACGGCCTGGTCTCCAATCTCAGCCTGATTTTGGGCGTGGCCGGCGCCGGCGCAAGCGGCCAGATCGTCCTCACCACCGGGCTCGCGGGCCTGCTGGCCGGATCGCTGTCGATGGGCGCGGGCGAATACGTGTCGGTGCGCTCGCAGCGCGAGATGTACGAATACCAGATCGGGCTCGAGCGCGACGAGCTCGAGGAATATCCGGCCGAAGAAGCCGAGGAGCTCGCGCTGATCTACCAGGCGCGGGGCATCGAACTTGAACAGGCGCGCGGCATCGCGCAGCGTTTGATGTCCAATCCCGAGCACGCGCTCAACACGCTGGCGCGCGAGGAGCTGGGGCTCAATCCCGACGAGCTCGCCTCACCGTGGAGCGCAGCGGTGTTTTCGTTTTGCGCGTTCGGATCCGGCGCTGCATTGCCATTGCTGCCCTATCTCGTGCACGCCGCCAGCGCCACCGCGGCGTACCTTTCAGCGGGCGTGACACTCCTTGCCCTCTTCGCAGTCGGCATGGCCTTGAGCCTGTTCAACGGCCGCAGTGCCCTGCGCGGCGGCCTGCGCATGCTGCTGATCGGCGCCGCTGCCGCGGCCTGCACCTGGGGCCTCGGCCACGCGTTGGGCGCCACGCTGGGCTAAGCCTTGCGCGGACAGCTGCTCAAAGCGATGCTAAATCCTTGTAAACGCTGCTGGTTTTGCCGGACTTGAACTCCGCCGGTTCGGTATCATCTTAATGTCCTACAAGGTGGGTTCATCAACATGAAGCGCATTATCCTTTTCCTGGCGACCAACCTGGCCGTCATCGCGGTGCTGTCGATCGTGCTGCGCGTGACCGGGCTCGATCGCTGGCTCGCCGTGCACGGCAGCAGCTACACGGGCCTGCTGGTCTTCGCGACCGTGTTCGGATTCGGCGGTGCGCTGATTTCCCTCGCCATGTCCAAGTGGATGGCCAAACGCGCCATGGGCGTGCGGGTCATCGACAAGCCCGCAAACGCGAACGAGGAATGGCTCGTGGGCACAGTGCGAGCGCTCGCGTCGCAGGCCGGCATCGGCATGCCAGAAGTGGGCGTATTCGACTCACCGCTCCCAAACGCCTTTGCCACAGGCGCGCGGCGCGATGCGGCGCTGGTGGCCGTGAGCTCGGGGCTCTTGCAGAGCATGAAGCGCAACGAAGTCGAGGCCGTGCTCGGCCATGAGATCACGCACGTCGCCAACGGCGACATGGTGACGCTGACGCTGATACAGGGCGTCGTGAACACCTTCGTGATTTTCCTCTCGCGCATCGTCGGCAGCATCGTCGACCGCTCGCTGTCTCGCGACGGCGCGGGCCGCGGCGGCATCGGCTATTTCGTCACCGTGATGGTCACGCAGCTCGTGCTCGGCATCGTCGCCAGCATGATCGTCATGTGGTTCTCGCGCCGGCGCGAGTTCCGCGCTGACGCCGGCGGCGCGCGGCTGTCCGGCCGCAACAACATGATCGCGGCGCTCGAGCGGCTGAAGCTCGCCCACGAGCCGAGCCTGCCGAAGCAGCTGGCCGCCTTCGGCATCGGCGGCAGCCCGGGCACCGGCATCCAGCGGCTGTTCATGAGCCATCCGCCGCTCGACGAGCGCATTGCTGCGCTGCAAAGCCAGGTGTGATCCACTTCTCTCAAGTCATTGAAATTGCAGTATTGAATTGCAAGCCCTGGCGGCGTTCGGTACAGTATCTAAGCCCCTTGACAGTAATCCGGCCGCGCAGGCGGCCCATAAGAGGATCACTCAATGCCCGCAGCCGCTGACCATCGGTCATTTCGCCTGGTTGCGCGCATCCGTGATGTCATCGCGGGAATCTGGGATACGAGCAAGCTGAACGTTGCCGCGGCGCGCGAGCATGCGCTCGAGCACATGCCAGACCGCGTCGACTGGGCGCGCAGCGTGCCCTTCCTGCTGATGCACCTGGCCTGCTTTGCCGCGATCTGGACCGGCGTCAGCCCGGTCGCGGTCGCAGTGGCGATCGGCGCCTACGTGGTGCGCATGTTCGCGATCACCGGTTTCTATCATCGCTATTTCTCGCATCGCACCTTCAAGACTTCGCGCGCGGGGCAATTTATTTTCGGCCTGCTCGGCGCATCGGCCGTGCAACGCGGGCCAGTCTGGTGGGCCGCGCACCATCGCCATCACCATGCGAATTCGGACCGCGAATCCGACGTGCATTCGCCTTCGCAGCACGGCTTCTGGCGCTCGCACACCGGCTGGTTCCTGACGATCAAGGGCTTCGCGCCGGATTTCCGGCTGGTGCGCGACCTGATGAAATTCCCCGAGCTGCGCTGGCTCGACCGTTTCGACATCTTCGTGCCGGTGCTGCTCGGCGTCGGCATGTTCCTGCTCGGCGTGATCCTGCACAACGTGGCGCCGGGCCTCGGCACGAGCGGCTGGCAGATGCTGGTGTGGGGCTTCGTCATCTCGACCGTGTTCTGCTGGCACGCCACGTACACGATCAACTCGCTGTCGCATGTCTTCGGACGCCAGCGCTACAAGACTTCGGACACGAGCCGCAACAACTGGCTGCTCGCGATCCTGACGCTCGGCGAAGGCTGGCATAACAACCACCACTACTATCCCAACACCGTGCGCCAGGGTTTTTACTGGTGGGAATACGACCTCACGTTCTACATCCTGAAGGTGCTGAGCTGGTGCGGCATCATCTGGGACCTCAAGCCGATTCCAGTCGCGATTCGCGAAAACCCTGCCCGCCGCTTGCGTTAGAACTGCCGGCCGCGCCTGGCCGGGCGGCTGCGCCAGCCCTCGATTCCACCGGTCCAACAGGCCGCATTTGGCGGCCGCGCGCGGTTCGGGCGATACTTGCGCCGTGAAACCGAGCATCATGCCTGCCGATGACATGGCGCTGCCCGAAACGGCAGAGCCCGGGCTGCTTGCGACGCTGGCCCGCCGCCTGCTGCATGGGCAGCTCGCGCAACTTCGCGATGGCGAAATCCGGCTCCTCGACGGCGACACCGAGCACCGCTATGGCGCGCGCAACGAGCGCTGCGCGCTCGGCGTCACGATCGAGGTTCTGCACCCGCGCTTCTATGCCGACGCAGTGTTCGGCGGCACGGTCGGCGGCGGTGCCGCGTATATCCATGGGGCCTGGCGCTGTAGTGACCTGACGGCGCTGACGCGCATCATGTATGCCAACCGCGCGCTGATGCAGCAGATGGACCGGCGCTGGACCTTCCTCAGTCG
>JBOHZW010000145.1:0-2413 GCA_050738715.1 Steroidobacteraceae bacterium
GTGCGGGCCACGCCTGGCAACTTGTCGGGGCCGAGTACGACCAGCGCCAGGCCGAAGATCAGCAGCACCTCCGAGAAACCGATGTCGAACATCGCAAGGCCAGCGGGACGTCAGGCAAGCTCAGGTAGCGGCTCAGGCGCGACGGTCATCCTGCCGAGTGCTGTCGGTGCCCGTTCCGCTTTCCGGAAATTCGGCGTCCTTGCCGGTGGGCGGAATCTGCTTCTGCGCGACTTGCTCTTCCTGGTCGCCGTCGTTCATCGATTTCTTGAAGCCACGGACGGCGGCGCCCAGATCTGAACCGATGGTGCGCAGCTTCTTGGTGCCGAACACCAGCAACACGACCGCCAGGATGATCAACAGGTGGCGAGGTGAAAACAGATCCATAACGTCCTCCGGGACCGGCCCAAAGATGCCAGACCCTCAATGATAGGCGAACTCAACCCCCAGCCGTGAACGCGGGCCAAGCAGCATGCCGCGCGTCACGCTTTTGGCCCCGATTCCAGCCAGAAAGTGACCGGGCCGTCGTTCGTCAGGGACACCTGCATATGGGCGCCGAACTCGCCGCAGGCCACCTTCGCGTGCGCCTTCTGGGCCTCCGCCACGAGTTGCCCGAACAGTTCGCGCGCCCGCACCGGCTCGGCGGCCTTCGAGAACCCGGCGCGGTTGCCGGATGAAGTGTCGGCAACGAGCGTGAACTGGGGCACGAGCAGCAATCCGCCACCCGTCTCGCGCAGCGAGCGGTTCATGCGGCCGGATGCATCAGGGAACACGCGATAGTCGAGCACCCGCTCGAGCAGCTTCGTGCCCTGCAGCGTGCCATCGCCGCGCTCGATGCCGATCAATGCCAGGAGTCCGACGCCGATTGCGCCGCAGACTTCCTCGTCGACCGTGACGCGGGCGCTCGAGACACGCTGTATGAGTGCGATCATGCAGTGGTAAATCCGTCGGTGAATCCGTACACTTTGCCGCCATTTTACGGCGCCGGCGCGCCTCGTTCCGGGAACGGAGTCCGATTATGCCTTCGATGTCGAATCAGTGGGTCCGGCTCGGCGCCCTCACCCTGGCGTTGGCACTGGCCGGCACGGTGCAGGCCGCCGGCGACGCCGAGCGCGGCAAGCAGATCGGCTATACCTGCCTCGGCTGCCACGGCATCGAGAACTACAAGAATGTGTATCCGACCTACAACGTGCCGAAGCTCCTCGGGCAGCACGCCGAATATATCGTCGCGGCGCTGAAGGCGTATCGCGGCAAGCAGCGCGCTCACGGCACGATGTACGCGCAGGCGAGCTCGCTCAGCGATGCGGACATGGAAGACGTCGCCGCCTACCTTGCGGGCGCAGTGCTGCCCGCGGGGCCACCGCCCAATGGCACGCCGCCGCAGAAGGTGACAGAGCTGTGTTCCGCCTGCCACGGCGCGAATGGCGTCGGCATCACCGGCGAATATCCAACGCTGGCCGGCCAGCACGCCGACTATCTCGCGCGCGCTTTGGTCGAATACCAGCGCGGCGATCGCAAGAATCCGATCATGGTTCCGTTCGTCGCGCCGCTGTCGGCGGCCGACGTGAAGCTCATCGCCGAGTATTACGCTGCGCAGCGCCCTGCGCTAAAGACCGAGCCGCGCCCGAGCTGGCGCATTCCTTGAGACAGCGCGCGCGTTGAGCCGCTGAGTCTGCTAGCTGCCCAGCCGCACGCGCAGAAACTGCGCGATGACGCGTTGCGCGGCGGCTGCGCCGTCGGCGCCGCTCAACGTTCCGCCCAGGTCGCGCGGCGCGACAAACCAGCTCTCCACGCCCGCGCCGCGCAAGCGCCACAGCAGTTGTTCCGCGGTGCCGGCGTCGAGCGCGTTGGATTGCAAGCCGCGCACCAACAGCACCGGCGCGCGCAGCGAAACGAGCTGCGCGCTCGCGGCCGGGCCGTCGATGTCGATTGTGCCGCGCAACCGATCGCCGTAGAGACCGAGCGCGGTCAGCGCCAGCGTGCCGCCGGTGCCGCGACCGTGCAGCACGATGCGATCGCGGCGCACGTTCGGCTGTGCGTTGAGCCAGGCGAGCAGCGCGCCCATGTCGAGCGCGCCCGTTTCACCAGTGCGCAGGCCGGGCACGACGACGGCCACTTTCAGTTCGTTGACGCAGTACTGCACGAAGGGATCGAGTTGCGCACGCGCCTGCAGTCCCGCATCGCCAACCATGACGAGCACCGGCCACGGCCCGGTGGAGCGCGGCCGGTACAGCAGCGCGGTCAGCATGCGCGCTCGTCCGCCGGTGAGCCGATCCCAGGTCGGAAAGCGCGCGCTCTGCGGGGTGACGAGTTGCGCGGCGCTCAGCTCGCCCATCTGGCTCGTGGTCCAGCGCGCGGTGGATCCAGCAGCGAGATCGTGCACGAACACATCGCGCGGTGCGGCGCTGGGCGCGAC
>JBOHZW010000146.1:0-10337 GCA_050738715.1 Steroidobacteraceae bacterium
GATCGCGGATTTCGCCGACCATGATTTTGTCCGGGTCGTGACGCAAAATAGAACGCAGACCCCGCGCGAAGGTCAGGCCTTTCTTCTCATTGACCGGGATCTGCAAAACCCCTGGCAGCTGGTATTCGACCGGGTCTTCGATCGTGACGATCTTGTCGTGACCCGTTTGTGTTTCGGAGATCGCCGCATACAGCGTGGTTGTCTTGCCGCTGCCGGTCGGGCCGGTCACCAGCAACATGCCGTACGGCAGGCTGGACAGGCGGCGCAGTTGGCCCACCATGTCCTTGTCGAACCCCAGGGACTCGAGCGTCAACCCATGCACTTTTTCCGTCAGTGACTGCTTGTCAAGGATACGCAGCACCGCATCCTCGCCGAATACGCTCGGAATGATCGAGACGCGGAAATCGACGGCGCGCCCATCGATCGCCACCTTGAAGCGGCCATCCTGCGGCACGCGGCGCTCGGAGATGTCGAGTTCGGCCATCACCTTGATGCGCGAGATCACCTGCTCGGAGACCTCGCCGCCGGTGACCGTAGCCATCTGCACCAGCACACCATCGATGCGATAGCGCACCACGAGACCGTTGGCCAGCGTCTCGAGGTGCACGTCGCTGGCGCCGGCGCGCAGCGCGTCGTACAGCGTCGAGTGCACCAGCTTGACGATCGGGCTGGAATCCTGGCTGATCGAGGCCAACGACAGGTTGTCGACCGAACCGCCGGTCGAACCCTCGGCCGAGCTGCCGACCACGGCGGCATCGAGCGCGCGCAACCCTTGTTCGTGGCGGGAGATGTAGCTGGCGATTTCGGCGCGCGGCGCGAGCACCCACTCCAGCGTCTGTGGCACGCGCACTTCAAGCCAGCTGCGCGTGCCGGCATCGAATGGATCGGCAATCACCGCGAGCAGAGTCTTGCCGTTGCGGGCCAGCAGGCAATTGCGGCGCGTGGCCTCGGCCGGCGGCAACAGGTCGAATGCCGGTTCGAGCCGCGCCAGGTCGGCGCGCGAGAACACGCGGTAGTCGAGCGTGCGCGCCAGCGCCGAGGTCAGTTCGACTGGCCCGAGTCCCGAGCGTTCCTCGAGGTACTCGAGCGTCGATCGGCCGTTGTTCTGTGTCTCGGTGACCGCCGCCGTCAGCAGCGCTTCATCGAGCCCGAACAGATTGGCGTTGTCGGCGGCGGCGTTCATTTTATGCTGCCCGCCAGCTCGAATATCGGGAAGTACATCAGCACGACGATGGCGCCGATGACGATGCCGATCAGGCTCATCAGCGCCGGTTCGATCAGGCGGGTCACCAGTCCAACCCAGCGCGACAGCTCCTCGTCATAGAATCCGGCGATGCGCTCCATCATCTCGCCCATGTTTCCGCTGCGCTCTCCGACGCGCAGCATGCGCGACGCAACCGGCGTCGTGAGCCCGTGCTGCTCCATCGCATCGCCGAGCGATCGGCCTTCGCGCACCGCCTGTGTCGCGTTCGCGAACGCGGGGCGCAGGTTCGTCGACAAGAGCCCCGCAGACATGCGCATCGCGGTGACCATGGGGGTGCCACCCCGTTGCAACATGCCTACGGTGCGGTAAAGCCGCGCGAGCTGGTAGATGTGCAGCCTGCTGCCCAGCGCCGGGATGCTGGCGATGCGCCGCCCGATCGCGGCGCGAACCGCGGGGCGCGAAAACATGTAGCCCAGCGCGACGATCACGCCCGCGGTCCCGAGCAGAACGGCGAAGCCATTGCGGTCGAAGAACTGGCCCCACTGCATCAGCATGCGTGACGCAAACGGCAGGTTGCTGCCGAGATCCTCGTAGATCGAGCTGAAACGCGGCACAACGTAGCCCATCAGGAATGCGACGACCAGCAGGCCGGCGCCGCATAGCACCGCAGGATAGATCGACGCATTGACCAGGCTCTTGCGTAACACGTCGACCTGCTGCTGGTAGGCAACGTAACGCGTCAACGCTTCGCGCAACGCGCCGGTCCGCTCCGCAGCGCGCACCGTCGCAACGTAGAGCGTCGGGAAACTCACCGGATGCTCCGCCAGCGCGGCGCCGAAGGTCTGTCCTTCGCGCAATCGAACCAACACCTGTTCCAGCGTGCGGCGGATCGCCGGCGCGGACTCTTTCTCTGCGAGCGTCTCGATCGACTCCACCAGCGACAGGCCCGCATCGAGCAGTGCCACGAGTTCCTGGCTGAATGTGACCAGTGGCATGCGCGTGGCACGGCTGCCAAAATTCAGGCTCCGTTCGCGCGCAATCGAAATGAAGGCGAGTCCCGCGCCGGCGACCTGGCGCCGCGCGTCGGACTCATCGACCGCGTCCAGCACGTAGCTGAGCACATCGTGCACGCCGCTCATTGCCTTGACACGGAATCGCACGGTCTACCAGTTCCCGAGGTCGGCCGCTTCGCCGGTGCCACCCTGGCGGCCGTCCTTGCCAAAGGACATGAGATCGAAATCATTGTTGTGCGTGCCCGGTTCGGCATACACGTACGGATTGCCCCAAGGATCGAGTGGCACTTCTTTTTTGAGGTACGGACCGGACCAGTTCTGTTCGCCCTGCGGCGCGGTGTTCAGCGCTGCGAGTCCCTGCTCCGCGGTCGGCAGGTGCCCGACGTCGATGCGGTACTGCTCGAGCGCCTTGTCGAGCGCGTCGATCTGCGCGCTCGCGGCCTTGACCTGCGACTTGCCGACCTGCGCGAAGTAGCGCGGTGCGACGAAGCCCGCGAGCAGGCCGATGATGACCATGACGACGAGCAGTTCGAGCAGCGTGAATCCCGCCTCGCGCAGCGCGCCCCGCAACGACTTCATGATTCACTCCCGGCAGCAGACGCGGCCGATTGCGCCAGCAAAGCCCGGTACATCCGCAACACGTTCGGCACGTAGGCGCGCGTCTCCTTATAAGGGGGGATATGGCGTCCGTAGCGCTCGACGGCATTCTCCCCGGCGTTGTAGGCCGCCAGCACCAGATCGAGCTTTTCCGTTCCGAAGCGCGCGATGAGGTCGGCAAGATAATTGGCGCCCGCACGGATATTCTGTTCCGGATCAAAGGCGTTGAATGCGCCGTAGCGGCGCGCGGTGGATGGGAGCAATTGCATGAGCCCAACGGCGCCGCGGCGCGAGATTGCGCGCGGATTAAAGCCCGATTCCACGACGATCACGGCGCGCACCAGCTCCGCCTGCACGCTGGCAGCCGCGGCGGCGCGCGCAATCGCCGCGTCGTATGCGGCCGAGCGGGCCAGCCATGCCGCCATGCGGCGCGCGTCCGCCGGCTCGCCGGCCGGCGTTTCGAGCGGAGCGCGGACGATCAGTTTGTAGCGCGGATCATCCGGTACATTGCTGAAATGCGCTGTGCCCGCGGCGTCCGTATACGCATAGATGTCCGCCCGGCACGGGGGTGCAAGGACGCCCAGCGCCAGTACCACCACGCCCACGACAGCCCGGCTTGTCATGGAGCCACTCTACGTATCCCCACCCTCATCGTAAGGTAGGCAAACTCGGTAGCCAAAAGCACGGTTATGTCCCGCTGCGGCGCACCCATGTCGTGTCGCGTTATCATTAGGGGCCAATAAAATGATTTGATTGGCTTTTATAAGTTGGCCTGTCTGTCGGTATGATCCATCTGGAGGACCCTCCAACCCGTGTATACCGACTGGTTCAAGCTCAGGAAACTTCCGTTCCGACTGCGCCCGGACCCCGAGTTCCTGTACCTCGACGGCACGGCGGGCCAGGTGCTGCTGGCGTTGCGGACCGCGCTGGGCACCGGCGGCGGTACGCTATGCCTGCTCGGCGAAGCCGGCACGGGCAAGACGACCCTGCTGCATGCGCTCGCCGCCGAGTTCCAGGGAAGCATCGCGGTCGGCCGCATCCAGCAACCCAACCTCACCGCAGCGGAACTGGTGGAGGCGCTGTGCGACCAGTTCGGCCTCGCCTCGCCCACCACCGGCGCTACGTCGCCCGCGACACGCGTGCACGCATTCATGGCGGAAGAGAGGCGGCAAGGACGTACCGTGCTCATGCTGGTCGATGAAGCGCATCGTGCTTCGGCACAACTTCTGCGCGCGTTGCTCGAACTGGGCGAGCGGACTGGGACGCCACGAATCGTGCTCGCCGGCGAGCCCGAGTTGTCGAAGTCGCTGGCTACGCTCCAGGCACATGGCATCGCCGTGAACCTGAAGGACACGTTGCATCTGGATCGGCTCGATGCGGCGCAACTCAGCGGCTACCTGGACCATCGCCTGAAAGTGGCGGGCAACAACGTCCGTGCGCTGTTCGAACCCGAAGCGCTTGCCGAGATCATGCGCTACACCGGCGGCACGCCGCAGCTGATCAACATGCTGTGCGACGCCGCGATGACCTATGCTGAAACGCACAATACGCAGCGCGTCGGCGTGCCCGAGATCCGCGATGCGGTGCAGCACCTCAAATGGGTGGAGTTCTCCGCACGCGCTGCGCAAGCGGCGGCCGATGCGGCGCAGTCGGGCAGCCAGCGCTCGCTTCGCCTCGCTGTCACGCGGGAACTCGAGGTGCTGCTGAGCGGCCGCCCGCTGTTTCGTCTGACCTTGAAACCGGGCAAGCTCGTGATCGGCCGCAGCGAGGATGCCGGCTTGCGGCTCGACAGCCAGAGCGTCAGTCGCAGGCACTGCCAGCTCATCAGCACTGCCGACCAGACCTACATCGAGGACCTTGGCAGCACCAATGGCATTATCGTGAATGGCCAGAGGCGTCGCATGCACCGCCTGATCGCCGACGACAAGGTCGTGATCGGCGATCACACGCTCGTGTTCCGCGAATCGGCGCAAACCTGATCGGCCGCTGCCCTGTTCGCGCGCCGTCCGCGCGCCGCTTGGATTCAGCTACCCATTGACAGCAGCGGTCGGCGCGGCCGCGAGGTCGACGTCGGTCAAATTCCAGCTCAATTGCGCGAGCGTGCCGCGTCCCGGCGCTGGCGCGATGCTGAACTGGCCGCCGGTCATCTGCGCTCGCTCGCGCAGGTTGCGCAGGCCCGAACCGTGGCGGCGAGAGTCGGGCGTCGCCTTCGCGAAACCGATGCCATTATCGCGCACCTCGAGCGAGAGACGGTTTTCTTCCAACGACAGCTTCACTGTCACGTGCTTCGCGTCCGAATGCTTCGCGACGTTGTTGAGCAGCTCCTGCACACTGCGATAAACGACAGTCGCCAGGCGATCGGGGACCTGACCGTCGTTGACCGCGAGTTCGGTCACCACGGTGAACGAAGAATAAATCTCGGCGAAGTCACGGCAGAACCACTGCACGGCCGAGGCCGCGCCAAGGTCGTCGAGTATCTTCGGGCGCAGGTTTATCGAGATCGATCGTATGCTCTCGGTGGTTTCCTGGATACGACGTACGGCCAGCTGCAATACTGCGCCAGGATCGCCCAGCCGCGGCTGGCGCAACAACTCGACGGCGCGCTCGACGGTGTATTTCACCGCGCTCAGCGACTGGCCGACCGAATCGTGTAGTTCCAGCGCGATGCGCTTACGCTCGCTCTCCTGCGCGCCGATCAGCTGCTCGGACAACGCGACGAGCTCATTGCGCGACGTGCGCAGCGCGACCTCGGCCTGCTCACGGCGGATGATCTCGTTGCGCAGGTCGCGATTCGCATCGGCCAGCGCCTGCGTGCGGGCGCTCACGCGCTCCTCGAGGCTGGAATTGAGCCGCTCGAGCTCATCGCGCGCACGGTACAGCGCGCTCTGGTCGACAACGACCAGCACTGCGCGTGCATCGCCCCGTCCCGACTTCGCTTCCGCAGGCTGGCGCATCGGCCGCACCGTCAGGTGCACGACACGCGTGCCGAGCGCGTCCTGCAGGCCGAACTGGCGGCGCGTGCCGCGGCGGATCTCGCCGAGCGCATGCTTGAGGAATCTGGCGATGCCGCAGCGCCTGTTGCGGCAGCCTGGATGCAGCACCGCATGCGCCTGCTTGCCCAGCACGCCGGGGACAGTACCCAGCGCCCAGTCCTCCACGGCGCGATTGGTGCGCATGATCGCTCCGTTACCTCCGAGCAGGCACACCAATTCGGCCAAGGCATCCGCGGTGCTTTCCCAATCGAGCTTGGCGCGCTCGATGGCCGCCTGCCGGCCCGGCTCGTCCGCTTGCACCACCGGTTTAGGGGCGGCAGCTGTAGGCGCCCGCCGGAATCCGACTTGCGATACCTTGGCCGGCCGCGTGCGGAATGGCCGCGCCTCGGCCGGCCCGGCATTGGCTGGCCGTGCGCGGCCGGCTCTGGATATTGCTCGAATGGCCATGACTTCAGCGACGTTAGGCGAAATCTCTGCGCCGATATTCGGCGACTATACTTAGTAGCCCATTAGCTACCCGGCCTGTCGGTAGGCGAAGACACTACGCGGTAATCCGGCAGAGGAGTAATGTACTGAGTCTACCCGCGCAGCCTGGAGCAATCTTATGGCCTTATGGAAAGAAGTTCCCGCAAACTCCAATAACCCGGCGCCGGTGCCGGCACCGGCCGCTGCCACCGCTAAGCCACCGGGCGAGGCTCCCCGCTCCACTTTTGACCGTGCCGCGGTCGAAGCCGCCTCGGCGGCCACTTCGTCGCGTCCGGCGCCGCGCGCGGACCTGAAGGAATCGCTGATTTCCGCTGGCCTCGCGATCGAAGGCAAGATCGCCGGCACCGGCCACGTGCGCATCGCCGGTGCATTCAAGGGCGACGTGAACGTCGAGGGCAACCTCACCATCGAGCCGGGCGCCAAGCACCAGGGCGAAGTGCGCGCCAGCACCGTGACGGTCAGCGGCGAACTCACCGGCAATATCGGCGCGCGCCATGTCGACGTGACGGCGTCCGGCGTCGTCGTGGGCGACGTCAAGGCCGACACGATCACGGTCGCTTCCGGTTCGCGCATGCGCGGCCACGTCGAGTTCGGCTGGGGCGACGGCGCCGGCTCAAGCGGGCGCAGCGAGCACAAGGGCAACGGCCAGTCCTCATGAGCTCGGCGCGCCCCGCGGCGCTGGGCAACACGCGGAACTGTCCGCACTGCAAGTCGACGGTGTTGGCGAGCGCCAGCATCTGCCCGGCATGCAATCACCACCTGCGCTTCAACCTGCCCAACGCGCCGGCGGCGGCCACCGGCTATGCCGCACTGCAGATCGAAGGCACGGTGCAGCACAAGCAGCCGGATGAGCCCTGCGAGTTCTGCGTCGTGCTGTCGATCGCCGATCAAAACGGCAAGCAGATGTCGCGCCAGGTGGTCGGCGTCGGTGTTCTACAGCCCGAGGAAATGCGCCGCTTCAGCGTCTCGGTGAACCTGCTGCCGGCGCGCGCCACGCAGCTCAAGGCACCCACGGGATGATATTGCGGCCTGCGGCCGAGCGCGGCCATGCGGAGCACGGCTGGCTCGACTCCTGGCACAGTTTCTCGTTCGCGGACTATCGCGATCCGGCGCATGTGCATTTCGGTCCGCTCCGCGTCATCAACGAGGACCGTGTCAGCGCAGGCCAGGGTTTCGGCACGCATTCGCACGCCGACATGGAGATCATCTCCTATGTGCTCGACGGCGAGCTCGAACACAAGGATTCGATGGGCACCGGCTCGGTGATCCGTCCCGGCGACGTGCAGCGCATGAGCGCGGGAAGCGGCGTGCGGCACAGCGAGTTCAACCATTCGAAGACGCGGCTCGTGCACTTCCTGCAGGTCTGGATCATTCCCGACGTGCGCGGCATTGCGCCGGAATACGAGCAGCGGAATTTCAGCGCGGCAGACAAACGCGGGCAGTTGCGCCTGGTCGCATCGGAGGACGGCGCCGAAGGGTCGCTCCGCATCCACCAGGATGCGCGCATGTACGCGGGATTGTTCGATGGCGACGAGCAGGCGCGGCACACGTTGCGCGCCGGGCGCAAAGCCTACGTGCAGGTCGCGCGAGGCGAGCTGGAACTCGATGGACAGCAGCTCGGCGCTGGCGATGGCGCGATGCTGAATGACGAACGCGTGATCACGCTGGCGCAGGGCCGCGCGGCCGAAGTGCTGCTGTTCGACCTGCCGCCTGCCTGACAGGTCAGCGGCTGGGGATGGAGACCTGCGGTTGCGGCAGCTGTATGCCCTGGCGTTCGAACTCCGCCCGCAAGCGCTGCAGGAATTCCCAGCGCACGCGCCATTGTTCCAGCACGCGCACCCTGATGCGGCTGCGCACGACCAGTGAGTTGCCGTCCATACGGTCGACGCCGGAAATTTCCAGGTCGCCGTCGATAGCCGCGCTGAAGGCAGGATCCGCGCGCAAGCCCTGCGCCACGGTGTGCAAGGCCTGGTACACGTGCTCGAGCTTGGCAGCGGACGCGACTCCGATCTCGATCACCGCGTAAGAAAAGCCGCGACTCATGTTCGTGACCACGGTGATCAGGCCATTGGGCACGAAGTACACGTTGCCACCGTAGTCGCGCAGCTGCACGTAGCGCAGCGTGACATCTTCCACCTGGCCCGACTTGCCGGCGATCTCGACGACATCACCCTTCGTCACCTGGTTCTCGAGCAGGATGAAAAAGCCGGATACGTAGTCCTTCACGAGGCTCTGTGCGCCAAAGCCGATTGCCAGTCCGACCACGCCGGCGGCGCCGAGGATGGGCGCCACCGAAATCCCCACCTCGCTGAGGATCAGCATGCCGGCGACCAGCCAGATGATCACCGTGGCGACGTAGCGCGTGACGCGCGCCAGCGTCTCGGCACGGCGCGCGTGCTCGCCCTCGGCAAAATGCGGCGCAATGCGGCTACGGAAGACGCGCAGCATGCGCCCGGTGAGGTGCTGTGCAAGCCAGGCCAGCACCAACGTGCCCGCGACTCGCGCCACCAAGATGGCGGATTCGTCCCACAGTCGCGGATTCAGCAAATTAAAATGGTAGATCATGCGGGTGCAATGCTAAGCGCGCGCCACGCGCTGGTCGATAGCGCCGAAAATCGTCGCTCCCGCCGCATCCAGCATTTCGATGCGAACGCGATCGCCGAATTTAAGGTACGGCGTCGTGGCCTGCCCGGTTGCCAGCATTTCCAACATGCGCTTCTCGACCAGGCAGGATGAGCCTTTCGAACGATCAAGGTTCGAGACCGTGCCCGAGCCGATGATCGAGCCGGCGCCCAGCGCGCGCGTGCGCGCGCAGTGTGCGATCAGCGCCGGGAAGTCGAAGGTCATGTCATCGCCGGCTTCCGGCGCGCCGAGCCGCTGCGAATTGACGTGGCTCGTCAGCGGCAGCAGCACCCTGCCGCTATCCCATGCCGAACCCAATTCGTCAGGCGTGACGGCAACAGGTGAAAATCCGGTCGCGGGCTTCGATTGGTAGAAACCGAAACCCTTGGCGAGCTCGGATGCTGTCAGGCCACGCAGCGTCCAGTCGTTGACGAGCATCAACAAGCGGATGTGGTGTCGCGTGCGCACTTGTTCGGCCGTGGTGGCCATCGGGACGTCGCCGGTGATGACCGCGACCTCGGCCTCGAGGTCGATGCCGAGTTCCTCGGACGGAAATCTTGCCTCATCGGTCGCACCGAGCAAGTCATCGCTGCCGCCCTGGTAAACGAGCGGATCGGTCCAGAACGAGGCGGGCATCTCGGCGCCGCGCGCCTTGCGCACCAGCTCGACGTGATTTACGTACGCGGAGCCATCGGCCCAGTGGTGGGCACGCGGGAGCGGTGCGGCCACCCCGCCGGAACCGGCAGGAAAAGCGTCGCCATGCGCGCCGCGGTTGAGCGCCTCGGACACGCCTTCGAGTTGCGGCGCGAGCGCTTCCCAGCGATCGAGCGCCTGCTGGAGCGTCGCGGCAATTTCAGGCACCGGTACGCAACGCGCCAGGTCGCGGCTGACGACCACGAGGCGGCCGTCGCGCCCGTTTTTCAGGCTGGCAAGCTTCACGCAGGCGTCCTTATTTGATCTTTCCGCCGTCGGCCGGCGCGCTTCGCCACGAATCGACATAGCCGGCCCACTCGACGCGCGCGGCGGAATCGGTGATCTCGAGCGGATCGCGGCAATCGACCATGACAGCCACTTCGTCGGTGCCCTGCTTCGTCTGCACCAGCATGCGCTCCAGCGCCTTCGGATGCGGGCCGTGGGTGAAACCGCAGGGATGGAGCGTCATCATGCCCGGATGGATGTTGTCGCGGCTGAAGAAATCGCCGGCGTGATAGAAGATCACCTCGTCGAAATCGTCGTTGTTGTGGAAAAACGGTACTTTCAGCGCGCCGGGATCGCTCTCGAACGGGCGCGGCGCGAAGGTGCAGACGACGAAGCGATCGGCCACGAAGGTCGTATGAGCCGAGGGCGGCAGGTGATAGCGGTGGCTCATCAGCGGGCGGATGTCGGCGACGTTGAGGCGCACCGGCGTCAGATCGCCATGCC
>JBOHZW010000147.1:0-1929 GCA_050738715.1 Steroidobacteraceae bacterium
TTGGTCTTGCGCGAGGTGCAGCTCTTGCACTCGCGGCATTCAGGCGTGTACAGCGGAATGACGTGATCGCCTTTCTTCAGCGAACGCACGCCGGGGCCCACATCGACGACAATTCCGGCGCCCTCGTGGCCGAGGATCGACGGAAACAGGCCTTCCGAGTCCGCACCGGAAAGCGTGTACAGGTCGGTGTGACAGATGCCGGTGGCCTTGACCTCGATCAGCACTTCCCCGAACTTCGGCCCGTCCAACTGCACCGTCTCGATGCGCAGCGGCTTGCCGGCCTCGAACGCCACTGCGGCACGCACATCCATGTCATGGTCCTCCGGACCGGCAGCCTAACTCTTCAGTACACCTGCGGCCTTGGCCAAATGCGTCGCAATGAAATCCATTAACGGCGGCGAGAGGCAATCGTAGGGTTCGAGCCCGAGTGCCTTGAGGCGCGCACGCACCGCGCCCATCTGCGATGGGTCGGCGCCGGCCTCGATGATCGAGGACACGAATGCCGCAAACTCGGGCGCCGACCAGCCCGACTGCGGCGACAGCTCGGTGTGGATGAAATCGAGCCCATAGAACGGGTGTTTCGTGTTCTCGACACGGCCGTACATGTGCACGCCGCAGCCCTTGCAGGCATGCCGCTGGATCGTCGCCGCGCCATCGACGACGGCGAGCTTGTCCGCGCCCTTCGTGACGCTGACCTTGTCGCGTCCGACGACTGCGACGACGGAGAACAACGCTCCTTTCGGCTTCCAGCACTTGCTGCAGCCGCAGGCGTGGTTGTGCGCCGATTGGGCCTTGATCGTGACTTCGACCGGGTTCGAGCTGCACTTGCACACCAGCGTGCCGCCGGCGAAGTCCTTGGCGCCCGGCTTGACGCCATTGTCGACGGACGGATGGATCGAGATTGCGGTCATGGGACCCCCCCCTGATAGATGGACTAACCCACGGATTTTAGTGGCGTTGGCCCGGCAAGGCCAGCCAGGGCCGTGTCGCGCTAGGCGAGCGCGGCGCGCGCGAGGGCAGCGCCCAGATCGTTGCGCAGGTCCTCGAGGCTTTCGATGCCGACCGACAGGCGCAGCAGCCCATCCGTGAGGCCGGCGGCGCGGCGCGCCGGCTCGTCCATTGCGGCGTGCGTCATCGTCACCGGATGGGCCACCAGGCTTTCCACGCCGCCGAGCGACTCCGCCAGCGTGAAACAACGCAGGCCCTCGACAAAACGTTTGACTGCCGGAATGCCCTGCTTGAGCTCAAACGACACGATGGCGCCGAAACCAGCCTGCTGGCGCGCGGCCAGCTCATGCCCGGCGTGCGAACGCAGGCCCGGATACCACACCTGCCGTACCGCAGCGTGGCCCGCTAGGAACTCCGCCACGCCCTGCGCGTTGCGGCCGTGCACGGCGAGCCGTGCCTGCAATGTGCGCAAGCCGCGCAGCGTCAGGTAGCTGTCGAACGGCGAGCCGGTCAGCCCCAGCGTGTTCGCCCACCATCCCAGGCGCTCATGGAGGTCGCTCGTCTTGCCGACGGCCACCCCGCCGACGACATCGCTGTGGCCGTTGATGTATTTGGTCGTCGAGTGCACGACGATGTCCGCTCCGTGGCGCAAGGGCTGCTGCCAGGCCGGTGACAGAAACGTGTTGTCGACCGCCAGCAGCGCGCCGGCACCCTGGGCGAGGCTGGCGACCGCGGCGATATCGGTGATGCGCAACAGCGGATTGCTCGGCGTTTCGATCCACACCAGCGCAGCCGGCTTCGCAAGTGCGGCACGCGCCGCGGCCGCATCGCCGAAATCGACGAAGTCGACGGCGAACTCGCCCCGCTTCTGCCATTCCTCGAACAACCGGGAGCTGCCGCCATAGCAATCGTGCTGCGCGACGATGCGCGCACCGACATTGAAGAGGTGCCCGACCAGGGTTATCGCGCCCATGCCGGATC
>JBOHZW010000148.1:0-3007 GCA_050738715.1 Steroidobacteraceae bacterium
ATACAACTCCGGATCGACCACTTCGGCGGCGAACGGTGTGCATGTCACTGCGACGGTGCAGACCACGGCGATTGCGAAGACCGTGGACCTCACTGTGGCGCGCCAGCAGGTGTTCATCTCCATCGGCACCGGCAACGAAATCAAGGAGCCGAATGTCGCGCAATACCAGGTCAGCTATATCGTGCAGGTCACCGACGCCGGTGGTGCCGGTGTTGCGAACGTGCCGCTATCGATGAGCGTATTGTCACAGCGCTACTTCAAGGGCGTGCGCGCCGTGGCCGGCAGCGTCTGGGCGACCTGCTATACGATCCCGAACGATGAAGCCAACTGCGTGATTGGCCTGGTGCCGGACTCCACGGTCTCTGCCGGTTGCGCCGACGAGGATTTCAACCGCAACGGTATCCTCGATGTGGGCGAAAACCAGAACGGCAATAACCCGGCGACTATTTCTTCGCAGAATCCGACCGGCGTGCCCACGCTGGAAGCGGGCAACATCGCCCTGGTCACGCCAGCCAGCCCGACGACCGACGCGAATGGATTCGTGCTGGTGGATGTCTTTTATCCGCAGGAATACGCGTACTACCTGCAGGTCACGCTCCAGGCGCAGGCTACCGTGCAGGGCACGGCGTTCTCGGCCTCGAGCACGTTCCTGTTGGCCGGTTCGGCGACCGATTTCAACTCCACCGCTTCTGCGCCGCCGGGCATCGTCAGCCCCTTCGGCAGGAGCAATACCTGCTCTGACATGAACTGACGAGCTAGCGCATTGTCAACAGAACGGCCGCCTTCGGGCGGCCGCTTTGTTTCTGCGGTTATCCCCGTCATGCTAGGCCGCCATGATCGGCAGCCCCAATGTTTTCCTGATTGGCCCGATGGGTTCGGGCAAGACCGCAGTGGGCCGCCAGGTCGCGCGGCTGCTCGAGCTGCCGTTCATCGACAGCGACCATGAGATCGAATTGCGTACCGGCGCCGACATCCCGCTGATTTTCGAGCGTGAAGGCGAAGCGGGATTCCGCAAGCGCGAGCGCGAGGCGATCGCGACGCTCAGCAACCGAAATGGTGTCGTGCTTGCAACCGGCGGAGGCGCGGTGCTTGATGCGGACAATCGCCGCCTGCTGGCCGAGCGCGGCTGGGTGGTGTACCTCGAGACCTCGGTGGCGCAGCAGGCCGAGCGCGCGGGACGCACGCGGCATCGTCCGCTGCTCAGCACCGGCGATCCCCGTCAAAGGCTCGAGGAGCTGATGCAGGTGCGCGAACCGTTGTATCGCGAAACGGCTGATTTTGTCGCAATGACGACCCGGCGGCGCGTCGGTCATGTCGCCGGAGAGATCGTGCAGGCCTATCGCGACGCGAACGCCAGCCGCTAGCGGTGCATCAACCGCCGGCCTGACACGGTTATACTTGCGGGCCCCGACGCGCAGCCGCATGCAGACACTCACCGTAGAGCTCGAAGATCGCTCATACCCGATCAACATCGGGGCCGGGCTCTTGAACCAGCACTCGCTGCTGCAGGCCGCGCTGCCGGCGCGCGATATCCTGCTGGTCAGCAACAGCGTTGTCGCGCCGCTGTATGCGCCGGCCGTGCGCGCCGCGCTCGCCGACCGACGCGTTGTCGAAGTGATCGTGTCCGATGGCGAGAAATACAAGACGCTCGCCACCGTAGGTCGCGTGTTCGACGTGCTGGTCGCTAACCGTTTCGGGCGCGATGCGCTGGTGCTGGCGCTCGGCGGCGGCGTCATCGGCGACCTGGCCGGTTTTACAGCAGCCTGCTACCAGCGCGGCATCGATTTCGTGCAGGTGCCGACAACGTTGCTGGCGCAGGTCGATTCGTCCGTGGGCGGCAAGACCGCCGTGAACCATCCCGGCGGAAAGAACCTGATTGGTGCGTTCTACCAGCCCCGCGAAGTGTTGACCGACACCGACGTGCTCAAGACCTTGCCTGCGCGCGAACTGCAGGCCGGGCTCGCCGAAGTCATCAAGTACGGGCTGATCTGCGATCGCGCGTTCTTCGAGTGGCTCGAACAGAACATCGATGCGTTGAAGCGGCTCGAATCCACGGCGGTGACGCACGCGATTTTTCGTTCATGCCAGATCAAGGCGCAGATCGTCGGCCGCGATGAACGCGAACACGGCGAGCGCGCACTGCTCAACCTCGGCCATACCTTCGGGCATGCGATCGAAGCGGCAACTCGATACACGGAATGGCTGCATGGCGAAGCAGTCGGCGTAGGCTTATTGATTGCGGCCGCCATGTCGCAGCGCCTCGGCACCCTGCCAGCCGCCGACCTTGCGCGCGTCGAGTCGCTGCTCAAGCGCGCCGGACTCCGCACCGAGCCGCCGCAGATTGGCGCCGCGACCGCCGCCGGGTTCATGAGCATCGACAAGAAAGTGAAATCCGGTCGCGTTCGATTGGTGCTGCTCGATGGCATCGGCGGCGCACATATTTCCGGCGACTACGCGGACGATGCGCTCGATGCGACACTGCGCGAGAGATTTGGCGCATGAAGAGCAAGACGGGAGAATCGGACGGCGTGCCAGCGGTAGCAGGCGCATCGCTCGCCGCCTACGCGGCGCACGATGCGCAATCGCGCGGCCGGCGCTATCCGGAACCGCCGCCCGAATATCGCGGCGAATTCCAGCGCGACCGTGATCGCATCATCCATAGCAATGCGTTTCGCCGCCTGGCGTACAAGACGCAGGTGTTCGTCAACCACGAAGGCGATCTCTACCGCACGCGCGTCACGCATTCGATCGAGGTTGCGCAAATCGCGCGCTCGATTGCACGTGCGCTGGCGTTGAATGAAACATTGGTGGAAGCGATTTCGTTGGCGCACGATCTGGGACATACGCCCTTCGGCCACGCCGGCCAGGACGCCCTCAACGAATGCATGCGCGAGTACGGCGGATTCGAGCACAACCTGCAATCGCTCCGCGTCGTCGATGAACTCGAGGAGCGTTACCCCGAGTTCCAGGGGCTGAATCTCACGTTCGAGTGCCGCGAGGGCATCCT
>JBOHZW010000149.1:0-2771 GCA_050738715.1 Steroidobacteraceae bacterium
GGCGGGTATGACACCGGAACCTGAAACGTCCGCCCACAAGCCGCGTGTGGGGAGCAACGCGGCAACGGCCGCTGCGGCACCGAGAAATTGCCGCCGGGCGATTGTTGCCGGCGCCCTGTAAGCCAATGAGTGCATCAGGTTCATGTTCGGTCCCCCTTTTTTTGATTGTAACCCTTCCACACCCACTCGAGCGCTTCCGGGAGCGTTTGCAACAGGGTGGCCCGATCGACGTGACCGGCGTTGCGAGCGAAGACATATTGATACCGGTAACCGGCGGCTGCCAGCACGCGCGCCATGTTCGAGTTCGCCAGCACCCAATCGTGCATGCCGTCCGTCATCGCCGGAACCGGATAGAACAAGTCACGATCGCCGCACTCGAACCAATAGCGGATCGGTTTCCTCGGGCTGTTCGGGATCAGCGGGGCGCCGGCGTCGAGTTGCGTCGGCACGGGCAAGTTGAAGCCGTGTACCGCGAATTTCGGCTGCGGCGGCCCTGGCCACGCACTGTGGAATTCCCAGGCGCCTCCGGGCAGCGCGGGGTTGTGCGGCCATTGCTGGTTGATCATCGTCGGCGAATAGGCGAGCACGCGCTGATAGAGCTCTGGATGGAACCAGGCCATCGTGAAAGCTGCCGCGCCACTGGAACTGAAACCCATCGCCATGCGGCCCTCCGGATCGCGCGTGAGTCGCACCTGCGCGCGCCGCTCGACAAGCGGCAGCACTTCGCGTTCTACCCATTCGGCGTAGGCGCCCGACACCGTGTCGTATTCGCGGCCGCGCTCGCTCCCCTGCGCATCCTGCCCGCCATTGCCGATCGAGATGGCGATCATCGGCGGCAATCGATGTTGCGCGATCAGGTTGTCGAGCGTCGTGAACAGGATTGCATCGGTCTCGCCGCTGTCGCCGGAGACGATGAAGGGTGCGCGCGAGCCCGGCACGTAGCCGTGCGGAATATAGACGGCGACCGGACGGGTCCACGCACCGGCGTGGCTCCTCGTGACGAGCAGGTTCGACGGGTCGCCAGGCGCTGCGATCGCTGTGCGGATCCCCTCGTTGAACGTACCCTCATCGCGCACCAGGCCGGGCTTGTAGATGATGCTGTCCGCCGAGGTCATCGTGAATGACATCACGCGGCCTTTGGGCACGCCGCGCTGTTCAGCAGTTGCCGCACCGGCTTTGTGAAGCGGGCCGATGATGAAGTTGCCGGCGCCCGGAAGCGGCGGCAGCGAGCCGTCGGGCAATTCGGTCGCGCGCGGGTAAATCGGATTCAGTGGATCGCGCGTCGGCGGCGAGGTGCTGAAATCGAGGCCCGAGGTGTCGACGTAGAATGCCGCCGACGGGTCGGTCGTGTTCGCGCCGGGCAGCGATTGCGTCGCGGCCTCGGCCGAGACCATGACGAGGAGCCCGAGTGCAATGCGGAACACGGCAGCCATCACGTCACGCATGTGGCGGGAAGGATTCAGTCTGCGGGATAAGAGAGCCGATACGCTTCGGTCACCGCTTCCTCGAGCGGGCGACCTGCGCGATATCCGTCGAGGTTGGCGGGCCGGCCAACTCCCTCGAGCAACCGCGGGCAAGCCTCGGCCTTCCCCAGCAGCTGCCGCACCGGTATGCGTTCAGCATATACGGGCAGTTCGTAGTCCTCGTCGTCATCGGACACGCCCTTGGCACGGATCTTCGCGGACGCCCGCTCGATATCCATGACGAGCACCGTGGTCGCGTTGATCTCCTGCGTCGAGCTCTCGCGCAACTGTGCCGTGCGGTCGGGGAAAAACCTGTCGACCATCATCCGCAGCGCGCGAGTCTTCTCGGTGCGGTCCTCGAGCAATTTCGCGTGGCCGAACACCATCACGGAGCGATAGTCGGCCGAATGATTGAAGCCGCAGCGGGCGAGCACGATGCTGTCGAAATGCGTGACGGTCAGGCAGGTGGGCTCGCCGGTCGACAGCCGGCGCAACATGCGGCTGGAATTGCTGCCGTGCCAGTACACGCGCTGCCCTTCTCGCCAGAACAGCGTTGGCGTGCAGAAGGGCTGCCCATCGACGCTGTAGGCCACGTGGCAGAGCATCGCTGCATCGAGCAGTCGGTGCACGGTGGCGTGGTCGTAGTGCCCGCGCTCGGCGAGCCTTTTTACCCGGTTCGTGGCGTCGACCGGATAGCTTGTTGACTCGTCGCCTTTCATCCAGATCGCTCCGCGTTGCCGCACAGGCCCTTGGTTCCAGGGCGAGGACTATAGCGGAACGGCACAGTCATAGAGTTTATCTATTGACACGATAAAAACTATCGATTGGGACAATCGGCGATCCGGCGTTACATTGGCACCCATTCGGCAATCCGCAATCGAGGTGCAGGATCATGGCAGAAGCAGGCAAATGCCCGGTGACGGGCGGACATTCACCGCGCGAGAGCTCAAGGCAGCGCACGAACCGTGACTGGTGGCCGAAGCAGCTGAATCTCCAGGTACTGCAGCAGAATCCGCCGCAGATCAATCCGCTCGGCAAGGACTTCGACTACGCCAGCGAATTCGCCAAGCTCGACTTCGACGCGCTGGTCAAGGACCTGCACGCGTTGATGACGCAATCGCAGTCCTGGTGGCCGGCCGACTATGGCCACTATGGGCCGCTGTTCATCCGCATGGCCTGGCACAGCGCTGGCACGTACCGCGTTGGCGACGGCCGCGGCGGCGCGGGCTCGGGCACGCAGCGTTTCGCGCCGCTCAACAGTTGGCCCGACAACGTCAATCTCGACAAGGCGCGCCGGCTCCTCTGGCC
>JBOHZW010000150.1:0-14354 GCA_050738715.1 Steroidobacteraceae bacterium
GAGGAATACCGGCTGGCCGAGTTCCTCGATCGGCCCGCCGGCACCTTGAGCGGTGGCCAGAGGCAGCGCCTCGCGCTGGCGGCCGCGACGCTGCATGAGCCGCCGCTGCTGATGCTCGATGAGCCGACCAGTGCCGTAGACCCGCAGAGCCGCCGCGATTTCTGGGAGAGCCTGTTTGCGCTGACCGAGCGCGGCACGACTATCCTGGTGTCAACGCACTACATGGATGAAGCCGAGCGCTGCCACGCGCTGGCGATCCTCGATCGGGGCCGGATCGTCGCCAACGGCGCACCGCAGGCGCTGATGGCCGATCTGAAGATGCAGGTCATCGAGATCGAAACCGAAGACACGCATGGCGCACGCGACGCGCTGCACGGACTGGCATCACTGCGCTCGCTCGCGCAGCTGGGGTTGCGACTCCATGCGCTGATCGCGCCGGAGGAGACCGACGCGGTCGCGCGCGTCGAGAAACTGCTCGCCGACAAGAACGTGCACGCGAAGGTGCACAGCGCCGCCGCGAGCCTCGAGGATGTGTTCGTCGGCGCGACGCTGCCGGCCGACGGCAACAAGCTTCCCGCAGGGAGCGAGCGCTAGATGCTGCCCGCATCGCTCCGTCGCACGCGCGCGATCGCCGTCAAGGAGCTGCGGCAGATGTCGCGCGACCGATTGACGCTGGCGATGGTCGTCGGCATCCCGCTGCTGCAGATGCTGATCTTCGGCTACGGCATCAACTTCGACGTGCGCCACATCCGGGCCGGCGTCGTTGACCTGGCGAACACGCAGGCCTCACGCTCGCTGATCGCCGATATCGCCTCGAGCCAGGTGGTCGACTTTGTCGCGCGCCCGGCCGGCGCCGATGAACTACGGCGACTGATCGTCGCGGGCACGGTGCACGCCGGCCTCTATATTCCGCCCGATTTCGAGCGGCGTCGCATCGATGCCTCGCGGCCGGTGGCGCAGGTCATTGTCGATGGCACGCGCCCCGGCGTCGATACGGCGGTGCGCGCGATCACCGAAGCGCCACTGCCGGCGCGCGCCGGGCTCGTGCCCCGCGCGACACCGGCGATCGAAGTGCTGACCGAGTTCAATCCCGAGCGTCGCACCGCGGTACAGGTCGTGCCTGCGCTGATCGGTGTGATCCTCAGCATGACGATGGTGATCTTCACGGCCATAGCGCTGGTGCGCGAGCGCGAGCGCGGCAATCTGGAACTGTTGATCACGACGCCGGTCCGTTCGATCGAGTTGATGATCGGCAAGATCCTGCCGTACATCGGCGTTGGGTTGGTGCAAACAACGCTCGTGCTACTGGTCGGCGTGTTGCTTTTTGCGGTCCCGATCAATGGCAGCCTGCTCAACCTGTACCTCGGCGCGGGATTGTTCATCGCCGCTACGCTCGGATTGGGCCTGGTGATCTCGACGGTCGCGAGCACGCAGTTCCAGGCCATGCAGCTCGGCTTCTTCACACTGCTGCCTTCGATCCTGCTGTCGGGTTTCGCGTTCCCATTCGAAGGCAGCCCTGTCTTCGTGCAATACCTGGCGCAGGCGCTGCCGCTGACGCATTTCATCGAGATCCTGCGCGGCGTGATCCTGCGCGGCGCGACACTGCGCGACCTGTGGTGGCCGGTGGTGAAGCTGACGATCTTCCTCGTCGCGGCGATGACGCTGGCAGCGCTCCGGTTCCGCAAGCGCCTCGATTGATGCCCGCCAATTGCGCGGCCCCCAATTGTGCGGCAAGCCCGTTTGTGCTACATTTGTAATACCGCTGACCGGGAAGTTCAGGGAGCCTCTCATGGCCGCAACCACGACGATACGCCTGCCACCGAAATTGCGATCGCGCCTGCAGTCGCTGGCCCGGCAATCCGGTCGTTCGGCCCACAGCCTGATCATCGAAGCGGTCGAGCGCCATGCCGCTTACGAGGAGCAAATGCGCAGCCTCGTCAAGGAAGCTGTGGCCGCTGACGCGGAAATCGAGCGCACGGGTGAAGTCTATCGGTCTGAAGATGTGCACGCCTGGATGGAGCGCCTCGCAAAAGGGCAGTCATCCACCAGGCTGAAGCCGTGCCAGCGGTAGTCTATTCCGCCCGCTCGCTGGCAAACGTCGAGCGCATCTTCCAGATCCAGCGCGATGAGAATCCGGCGGCGGCGCTTGCCGCAGTAGTGGCGATCCAAAGTGCCGTCGAACATCTTGCGTTGCACCCATTGATCGGTCGCCGCGTCGAGGGCGAGATCCGCGAGCTGCTCATCTCCTACGGCCGGACCGGCTACATCGCGCTGTATCGATTCCACGTGCTGCGGGACGCAGTCCGCATCCTCGCGTTGCGTCACCAACGAGAGGTGGGTTTTCAGGCTTGAAGCTGGAGTGCCCGTGTCTTGCGGGAATTCCGCCTGAGCCTTAAAGTGCCGCGGTTTTACCCGTCAAAAGTGCCCAGGTCATGAGTTCCCGAGATCCCAGTTCCTGGGTCGTCCACAAATTTGGTGGCTCGAGCGTCGCGGACGCGGACTGCTTCGCGCGCGTCGCCGCGATCATCGAATCGCAACCGGCGCAGCGCGTCGCTGTCGTGCTGTCGGCTTGTCGCGGCGTCACCGATTCGTTGTTGCAACTCGTGCTGCTCGCGGAACAGCAGGATGATGCCTGGCGCGCGCAACTCGCCGCAGTGCGCAAGCGCCACGCCGAAATTGCCGGCACGTTGCTGCCGGCGGCGGCGGCCGCAGAATTCCTGGCCGAGTTCGACCGCGACGCGGCCGATCTCGACGGCGTGTTGCGCAGTACGCAGGTGATGCGCACCGCCGGGCAGCACGTGCGCGACAAGATTTCGGGGTACGGCGAAATCTGGTCGACGCGCCTGTTCTGGCGCTACCTGCAGCAGCGTGGCAATCGCCTGGGGCCCCAGTGGATCGACGCGCGCAGTTGTGTCGTGGCGGCGTGGGGACCGCTCGGTCCGTCGATCCAGTGGGAAATATCCACGGAGCGGCTGCGATCGCAGCTGCACTCCGGCGTGGCGACGCTCGTCGTCACCGGTTACATCGCCAGCGATAGCGCCGGCATCCAGACCACGCTGGGACGCAATGGCAGCGATTTTTCCGCGTCGATCTTCGGCGCGTTGCTGGCGGCCAGCGAGATCCTGATCTGGACCGATGTCGATGGCGTGCTGTCGGCCGACCCGCGGCGCGTGCCTGATGCGCAGGTCATCAGCTCGGTTTCCTACAACGAAGCGATGGAGCTGGCCTATTTTGGCGCGAAAGTGATCCACCCGCAGACGATGGCGCCGGCGGTCAGCCACGACATACCAATCTGGATCCGCAACACCTTCGCGCCGGAAAAGCCGGGCACGCTGATCTGTGCCAAGCCGCAGTCGGCGCAGCCGGTCAAGGGCATCACCAGCATCGATCATGTGGCGCTGGTGAACCTCGAGGGCGCCGGCATGATCGGCGTTCCCGGAACCGCGCATCGCCTGTTCGGCGCACTGCGCGAGGAAAATATCTCGGTCATCCTGATCTCGCAGGGCAGTTCCGAGCATTCCATCTGCTGCGCGGTACCCGCGGCGCAGGCGGCGCGAGCCACGACGGTGATCGAGCGCGCTTTCGCGCGCGAACTGGCGGATGGGCAGATCCAGAGCGTCGATGTGACCGGCGAACTTGCGATCCTCGCGGTCGTGGGCGATGGCATGGCCGGAATGCCGGGCGTCGCCGGCAAGGTGTTTAACGCGCTCGGCAGCGCCAACGTCAACGTGCGGGCGATCGCGCAGGGCGCTTCCGAGCGCAACATCTCGGTCGTCGTGGAGGGCAGCCAGGCGACGCGCGCGTTGCGGTCGGTGCACGCGGGTTTTTATCTGTCGCCGCACACGCTCTCGATCGGTCTGGTGGGACCGGGCACGGTGGGCAAAGTGCTGCTCGACCAGTTCGCGAGCCAGCAGGAGCGGCTCAAGCGGGAGTTCCACATCGACCTGCGTGTGCGCGGCATCATGAGCTCGAAGACGATGAAGCTGGCCGGCCAAAGCATCGCGCTCGAGCGCTGGCGCGAGCAGATCACCGACGACGCCGTGGCCGCCGACTACGACAAGTTCTTCGCGCACCTGAAGGTCGATCACCTGCCGCACACGGTGATCATTGATTGCACGGCGAGCCAGGATGTCGCGAACCGCTACCGCGACTGGCTGGCCGCGGGCGTGCATGTCATCACGCCGAACAAGAAAGCCAACAGCGGCGTGCTCGACTACTACGAATCGCTGCGCGCGGTGCGGCGCCAGAGCGGCGCTCATTACCTGTACGAGGCGACGGTCGGCGCGGGCCTGCCGGTGATCCAGACCGTGCGCGATCTGCGCGAGACGGGCGATGAGATCGTGAGCATCGAGGGTATTTTCTCGGGAACGCTCGCGTATCTGTTCAACGTGTACGACGGTACGGCTGCTTTCTCCGCGATCGTGCGCGACGCGAAGGCACGCGGTTACACCGAGCCGGATCCGCGCGATGACCTGTCCGGCACCGACGTGGCGCGCAAGCTCATCATCCTCGCGCGCGAGATGGGATTGAAACTCGAGATGCGCGACGTGCGCGTCGAAAGTCTGGTTCCGAAGGAACTGACAAGTGGCAGCAGCGAGGAATTCCTGCAGCAACTGCCGCGCTATGATGAGCAGATGGCGATGCGCTTCAACGGCGCGAAAGCGCGCGGACATGTGCTGCGCTATGTCGGGCGCATCACTGCGGCGGGCGAGGCTACTGTCGGTCTTGTCGAACTCGAGGCCACGCACGCTTTCGCGAACATCGCGCTGACCGATAACGTCGTGCGATATTCGACTTCACGTTATTGCGATAACCCGTTGATCGTACAAGGCCCTGGAGCCGGTCCAGCGGTGACCGCCGGCGGCGTGTTCGCCGACCTGCTGCGGCTCGCGACATTTCTCGGAGCGCGGCTGTGAGCGCCGCCAAGGCGCCGCGCGATGTGGCCTGCGCGTTTGCGCCGGCGTCGGTGGGCAACGTCGCGATCGGTTTCGACATCCTCGGATTTTCCGTCGGCGCGCTGGGCGATCGCGCCACGGTGCGGCGCACGCGTGAACCGGGCGTTCGCATCGCCGCGGTGCGCGGCGTCGCCGGTAACTTGCCGCTCGAGCCCGCGAAAAATACCGCTGGCCGCGCCCTGCAGGCGATGAGCGATGCGCTGGCGTTGTCATTTGGCCTGGAACTCGAACTCGACAAGGGCATACCCTTAAGCTCTGGCCTCGGTGGGTCGGCTGCCTCCGCGGTCGCTGCCGTCGTCGCGGCAAATGCCTTGCTGCCCGAATCCTGCACGCAACTGCAGTTGCTGAAATTCGCGATGCAGGGCGAGCAGGTTGCCAGCGGCTCGCTCCACGTCGACAACATCGCGCCGTCGTTGTTCGGTGGCCTGGTGCTGACGGTCGGCATCGATCATCCACGCGTGAAGCAGATACCGGTGCCAAAAAGCGTGCGCGCGGTGGTCGTGCATCCGCACATGTTCCTGTCCACGCGCGAGGCGCGCGCGATCCTGCGCAGCAGCGTGCCGATGAAGGACTTTGTATGGCAGACCGCCAACCTCGCCGGCTTCATCTCCGGCTGCTACACGAACGACATCGACATGCTGCGCGAGTCGTTCGAAGACGTCGTCATCGAACCACAGCGCGCGGCGCTGATTCCCGGCTTCACCGCGGTGCGCCGTGCGGCGATGTCGGCGGGTGCGCTGGGATGCTCCATATCCGGCGCCGGGCCGACGGTGTTCGCGTGGTGCATTGAGAGTCACGCGCTGGCGGTGCGCGAGGCCTTGGTAGTCGAGTTCTCGCACCATGACCTGAAAAGCGATCATTGGACGACGGCGCTCGAGCCGATCGGCGCGCGCGTGGTGGATTGATGCAATTTACCAGTACGCGCGATGCGCAGCATCGGGTCGGGTTCAGCGAGGCGTTGGCGCGCGGTCTGGCCAGCGGTGGCGGCCTGTATGTGCCAACGGCGTGGCCGACGGCGGCGGTCGAAGCGGTCAAATCCGGTGATGCGCTTGCGCAGCAGGCGACCGGATTCCTGGCGCCGTTCGCGAATGGCGATGCATTGGCAGCCGAGATTCCGGCGATCGCATCTGAGGCGTTCAATTTTCCAGCGCCGCTCGTGGCCCTCGATGGCGAGGCTTTAAGCGTGCTCGAGCTGTTCCACGGTCCGACGGCCGCATTCAAGGATTTCGGTGCGCGCTTCCTGGCGGCGTCGCTCACGCGGCTGCGGCGCGGCGCGGGGCGGCCGCTGACGATCCTGGTCGCGACTTCGGGTGATACCGGTGGCGCCGTCGCAGCGGCATTTCATCGCAAGCCGGGCATCGAAGTCGTCGTGCTGTTTCCGAAAGGGCAGGTCTCGCCGACGCAGCAGCAGCAACTCACGTGCTGGGGCGAGAACGTGCGCAGCCTTGCGGTGCGTGGCAGCTTTGATGATTGCCAGCGACTCGTGAAGCAGGCCTTTGTCGAGCCCGCGCTTGCCGCGCAGTGGGACCTGTCGTCGGCCAACAGCATCAATCTCGGCCGGCTGCTTCCGCAGGCCGTGTATTACGCGGCGACCAGCGTCGCCGTGCATGCGCGCACGGGCGCGCCGGCGTCGTTCATCATTCCAAGCGGAAACCTGGGCAACGCGACGGCCTGCGTCTGGGCGCGGCGGCTGGGTGCGCCGATCGCAGAAATCGTGCTGGCGCACAATGCGAATCGCACCGTGCCCGATTACCTGTCGGAAGGCGTGCTGCGCGTGCGCCCCAGCGTCGCGACACTGGCTTCCGCGATGGATGTGGGAAATCCGAGCAACCTCGAACGGCTTACGTCGCTGTATCCGGATGCGGCCGCGCTACGGCTGGCCGTCAGCGCCATAACGATCGACGATGAAGCGATCCGCGCGCGGATCCGCAGCGACTATAACCGGTTCGGCCAGATCTGGTGCCCGCACACGGCGACCGCCGCCGAGGCCTGGGCACGGCTCGCTGCCGCGCGCCGCCAGGCCGGCCATTGGGTGCTGGTCGCGACAGCGCATCCGGCCAAGTTCCGCGAGATCGTCGAACCACTGGTGGGGCGTCCCGTGCCGGTACCATCCGCGCTCGAGCAGTTGTTCCGGCGGCCGTCGCAGTACAATGAGATCGACGCGACGCTCGCGTCGCTCCGTGGTGAAATGATGAGACAGGCCGCATGAACGAGCTGCAGCAACTCGGCGAGACGCTGCGCAACCTCGATACACGCACAACTGCGGGCATCGTCGGCGCGTTGGTGCTGGTCGCGCTGCTGCTGGTGCTGTGGCGCTGGTACCGGCGACGCCGCGCGGCGGCGATGCGGCTGGCGATGGTGACCGGCGGCGCGTTCGAATTTCTGCAAAACGTGCTGGTGCCTGATGGCCAGGGCGCCGCACTCCACGTCGATTTCCTGCTGCTGACGGCGCGTGGCTGCATCGTCGCGGACATGCGCGACATCGCCGGCAATATTTTCGGCGGCGACCAGATGACGGAGTGGACCGTCATGCATCGCGAGCAACGCTACACGTTCGCCAATCCGCAGACCGGCCTGTACGACCGTATTGCAGCCGTGCGAGCGCTGATATCGGAAATGCCTGTCGAGGGCCGCGTCGTGTTCACGGCGCGCGGACGTTTCCCGAAGGGACTGCCGCGCTACACCTTGATGCTGTCATCGATGGCGAATGAGTTCCCGCCCGCCGAACGCGCGCAGGCCGGCAGCGTGCCCGAAGTATGGCGCGGAGACTGGGCGCGAGTCGTCGCGGCCTGCAAGCCCAGCAGCCTCGTCAAGCCTAAAGCAGCGATCTAGCGCTCTTAAGGCTCAGGACGCCGGCGCCGGCGCCGGTGTCGACGGCGCTATCCCGAACAACTTCCGCGCGGCCGCAGTCGTGTGCGCGGCGCATTCTGCCAGCGTCTCACCGCGCAATCGCGCGACTGTCGCAGCGATATGCGCCAGGAACGCCGGCTCGTTGCGGCGCGAGGCGGGGCGCGGCTGCAGGTCGCGCGGCAGCAAGTACGGCCCATCCGTCTCCAGCAGCAGGCGTTCCGTGGGAATCTTCCGCACGAGTTGCTGCAAGTGCAGGCCGCGGCGTTCATCGCAGATCCAGCCGGTGATGCCGATGTGCACTCCCATCTCAAGATAGGCATCGAGTTCGGCCGCGCCGCCGGTGAAGCAGTGCGCGACGCCGTGCAGCGCACCGCCTGACGAGCCACCCGCGTGTTCGCGCAAGGCCGCGATGAAATCGGCGTGGGCATCGCGTTGATGCAGGAACAGTGGCTTGCCGCAGTCGGCCGCGAGCGCAAGTTGCAGCGCGAACGCGTTGCGTTGCGCGGCGCGCGGTGAATAGTCGCGGAAATAGTCGAGTCCGCATTCGCCGGCCGCAACGATGCCGGGCTCGGAAAGCATGGCGCGCAGCCGCGGCAACTGCCCTTCATCCAGTTCGGTGGCATGGTGCGGATGCACGCCCGCTGTTGCGTACAGGCGTTGCGGATGCGCGCGTGCCAGCGCCAATGCCGCCGCGCTCGAATCGAGCGTGGCGCCCGTTACGATGAGTTGCGTGACACGGGCGTCATCGGCCCTGGCAATGACGGCCGCGCGATCCTCGTCATAACTGTCGTGCGCCAGGTTGATGCCAATGTCGATCAGTTCCATGCGGGCGCCAGTGTACACAGCGCTCGCCTGATATGATGGCCAAGGCATGACTACCGCAGCTCTGCAGCAGCTTCCGCTCTGGAATGACGGCGCGGTCGGGGGCGATTGGCGCGTTCGCCGCAGTCGGCGCGCGCTACGACTCGGCGCGCGAGTCTTTCCCGACGGCACGGTCGAGATCGTCGTACCGGCAAGCGCCGGCGCGCGCCAGGTGACCCGCTTTGTCGAAAGTCACCGCGAGCGCATTGAACGATTGCGGCAGCGCTGGCCACGTATCGAGGTTACCTTTCCGCCCGAACGTGTCGAGCTGCCGGCACTGGCTGAGAGCTGGCGCTGCCAGTACCGCCCGGCCGAAACGCTGGCGCCCCGCGCGCTGCGCGAAATCAACGGCGAGCTGGTATTAAACGATGCGCTGCACGGGGAAGCGCTGCGCGCCGCGCTGCTCGGCTGGTTGTGCGAACGTGCGCGGCAGGCGCTGGCGCCGCAGCTTGCGGCACTCGCCGCCCACCTTGGCGTCAGTTACCAGCGGCTGCAGATTCGGCGCCAGCGCACGCGCTGGGGAAGCTGTTCGACGCGCGGCACGATCAGCTTGAATTGCTGCCTGCTGTTTCATCGGCCGGAAGTCGTCCGCTACCTGCTCGCGCACGAACTCGCGCACCTGACGCACATGAACCATTCGGCGCGCTTCTGGCGCCTGGTCGAGCAATACGAGCCGCGCTGGCGCGAGTACGATCGCGAACTGACGCGAGGTTGGCGGCAGGTGCCTGGATGGGCATTGCAGGGAGCGGGAGAGTGAGCGAGCAAAAACCGTCGGGCGAGCACCTTGGCAGCGTCGACCTGCGCGACGAGCCGGTGCACTGGAACCTGGGCGAATCGCTGTCCTACGGGCAATACCTGCGGCTCGACCTGCTGCTCGCGGCGCAGAAGCCCCTGACCGGTGAACACAACGAGATGCTGTTCATCATCGTCCACCAGGTATCCGAGCTGTGGATGCGCCTGTTGCGTCATGAGCTCTCGGCTGTAATGGATTGCGTGCGGCGCGATGAGCTCGACGCGTCATTCAAGATGTTCAGCAGGATCGATCATGTTCAGGGGCAGCTGCTGGCCGTGTGGGATGTGCTGTCGACGATGACGCCATTCGACTACGCGGCATTCCGCAATGCGCTCGGCCGATCATCCGGTTTCCAGTCGCAGCAATATCGCTTGATCGAGTTCCTGTTGGGCAACAAGCACGCCGACATGATCAAGGTGCACCAACGCGATGCGCAGGCCCACGCTGAACTGGAGCGTGCGCTGCGTGCGCCGAGCCTTTACGACGAGGTGCTGCGCTTGCTGTCGCGGCGCGGGCGCGATATTCCGCCGGAACTGCTGACGCGCGATTTTTCGCAACCCTACGAGGCGAGCAAGCAGGTCACGGCCGCGTGGCTCAGTGTGTACCTGAATGCCGAGAAGGATTGGGATCTCTACGAACTGGGCGAGCACCTCGTCGACGTAGACCATCGCTTTCAGATCTGGCGTTTCCAGCACATGAAGACCGTCGAGCGAATCATCGGCTACCAGCCGGGCACCGGAGGAACGGCCGGAGTCGCCTATCTCGCCAAGGCGCTGCGGCTCAGGTTCTTTCCGGAACTGTGGGAAGCGCGCAATTCAATGTAGGTTCTTGTCAATGCAGGATCTCGCGGCCGTCGCCGCGTTCCGACCAGCGCACGGTGCGGATCGAGGGGGTCTCGAGCACGTCTTCGGGACTGCCGTTGACGTAGATGCCGGCGCTGACCAGCGCCAGGTGCTCGAGGTCGGCACGATCGTTCCCATAGGCCTGTGACAGCGGCGGCTGGTGTCTTGCCAGCAACTCGCGCACGCAGCGGGTTTTCTCCGCGCCGCGACGATTCGCGGAGCTGAGCGCGCCATCGAGCCTGCCATCCGCGCGCCAGCGCACTTCGGTGCAGATGCATTCATCGAACCCGAGTGCCCGGGCGATCAACGGCACGTAGAGACTGGGGCTGGCCGACAGCAACACCAGGCGGGCCTGTGCGCGGCGCAGCGTCGCGATGCTATCGAGCGCCTCGCCATACAAGCCGGCGCGTGTCAGTTGCTCCGTGTAGAGCGCGGCCCAGCGATCGAGATCGGCGCGCGCCACGCCACCAAGCGTGAGGCGAATCACCGCGCCCTTCAACACGCCGCGGTCCCGGTCGCCAAGAAAATACTTCAGCAGTGGCAGCAGGCACAGCGGCAAACGCCACCAGCGCGCCGGATGCCGCGACAGGAATCCGCTGATGAACGGCCACAGCGTATCGCGGCGCGTGATCGTGCCATCCAGGTCAAAGATCGCCAGCGTGCTATCGGACACTGGCCCTAGGCGGCCTTGCTGCCCACCGCGAGCTGGCGCAACACGTATTGCAGGATGCCGCCGTGCTGGAAGTAGTCGCGTTCCTTCGGCGTGTCGATGCGGACGCGCGCGACGAATTTCTTCGCGACGCCGTCAATGCCAGATGCGACGACGGTCACGGTGCGCGCATTGCCCTGCTCGAGTCCCTGGATCTCGAAAGTCTCGCGGCCGGTCAGGCCCAACGACTGTGCATTCGCGCCGTCGGTGAACTGCAGCGGCAACACGCCCATGCCGATCAGGTTGGAGCGATGGATGCGCTCGTAGCTCTCGGCGATCACCGCGCGCACACCGAGCAGCATCGTGCCTTTCGCGGCCCAGTCGCGCGATGATCCCGCGCCGTACTCCTTGCCGGCCAGAATGATCAACGGAATATTCTCCGCCTTGTAGCGCATCGCGGCGTCGAAGATGCTGAGCTGCTCGCCGCTCGGCACATGCACGGTCACACCGCCCTCGACGCCCGGCACCAGCAGATTGCGCAGCCTGATATTCGCGAAGGTGCCGCGCATCATCACTTCGTGATTACCGCGGCGCGCGCCGTACTGGTTGAAATCGGCGGGCTGCACGCCCTGCGAAATCAGGTATTTCGCTGCCGGGCTGGTCTTGGCGATGTTGCCGGCCGGCGAGATGTGATCGGTCGTCACCGAATCGCCTAGTAACGCGAGCGCGCGCGCGCCGCGGATCTCGCCGATTGCGGCAGGGTGCATCGTCATGCCGTCGAAATACGGCGGGTTTTTCACGTAGGTCGATTTCTCATCCCAGGCATAGACCTTGCCGGCCGACACCTTGATCGATTTCCAGCGCTCATCGCCGTCGAACACGCCGCTGTAGCTGCGACGGAACATCTCCGAGGTGATGTTCTTGTGCACGCAGTCGGCGACTTCCTGTGGCGAAGGCCAGATATCGCGCAGGTACACGGGGTTGCCGCCTGTTCCCACGCCCAGCGGCTCCGCATTGACATCGACATTGAGCGAACCGGCGAGCGCGTAGGCGACGACCAGCGGGGGCGAGGCGAGGAAATTCATGCGCACTTCCGGGTGCACGCGGCCATCGAAGTTACGGTTGCCCGACAGCACCGAACAGCCGATGACATCGCCCGCCTTGACGGCAGCGGAGATCTCCGGTTTCAACGGTCCGGAGTTGCCGATGCAGGTGGTGCAGCCATAGCCGACCAGGTTGAAGCCGATGCCAGCCAGTTCATCGAGCAGCCCGGCGCTGCGCAGGTAATCGGTGACGACGCGCGAGCCGGGCGCGAGGCTGGTCTTCACCCACGGGCGCGAGTTGATGCCGAGCCGGCGCGCGTTGCGCGCCAGCAGCCCAGCCGCAATCAGCACGTAGGGGTTCGATGTGTTCGTGCAGCTCGTGATGGCCGCGATGAGCACCGCGCCATCGCTGACATCGAAAGTGTTTCCGGCGACCGTCGCGGCGCTCGACCCCGTCGCGCCAGGATTTTTCTTGGTGCGCTCGTCGGCCATTTTCTTGAAGTGGCCCTGGTACGTGCTTTTTGCCGTGCGCAGCGGCACGCGATCCTGCGGGCGGCTCGGGCCGGCGAGGCTCGGTTCGACGCTCGCCAGGTCAAGCTCGATGATCGCCGTGTAGTCAGCCGCTTTCGCGCCGTTGACGCGCCACAGGCCGGTGGTCCTGGCGTACTGCTCGACCAGCGCGATCTGTTCGGCCGGGCGGCCGGAGAGCTTCAGGTAGCGGATGGTTTCCTCATCGATCGGGAATAGCGCGCAAGTGCTGCCGAACTCGGGCGACATGTTGCCGATCGTTGCGCGGTCGGCGAGCGGGAGGTTTGCGAGTCCATCACCGAAGAATTCGACGAACTTTTCGACGACGCCGTGCTTGCGCAGCATCTCGGTCACGGTCAGCACGAGGTCGGTGGCGGTCGCGCCGGCACTGAGACTGCCGCTGAGGCGAAAGCCGATCACCTGCGGAATCAGCATCGTGACGGGCTGCCCCAGCATTGCGGCCTCGGCCTCGATGCCGCCCACGCCCCATCCGAGCACGCCGAGGCCGTTGATCATGGTCGTGTGCGAATCGGTGCCCACCACGGTATCCGGATAGGCCTGGCGCACAGCGCCCGAAGCAGTCGATTCGGCGCCAAACACGACGCGGCCGAGGAATTCGAGGTTCACCTGGTGCACGATGCCGGTGTTCGGCGGCACGACCTTGAAGTTGCGGAAGGCGTTCTGGCCCCAGCGCAGGAAGGCGTAACGTTCACCATTGCGCTCGAACTCGATGCGATTGTTGTCGGCCAGCGATTGCGGCGTGCCGTATTCGTCCACCTGCACCGAGTGATCGATGACGAGCTCCGCGGGCGCCAGCGGGTTCACCTTGTCTGCATCGCCGCCGAGCCGCGTGATCGCTTCGCGCATCGCAGCCAGGTCGACGACGCAGGGCACGCCAGTGAAATCCTGCATGATGACGCGCGCGGGCGTGAACGAGATTTCGTGCGAAGGCTGCGCTTTGGGATCCCAGTTGATGATCGCGTCGATGTCGGCGCGGGTGACGTTGACGCCGTCCTCGAAGCGCAACAGGTTTTCCAGCAGTATCTTCAGGGCGTACGGGAGTCGCGCCATGCGTTCGGCTCCGAGTGACGCGAGATTGAAGATCTGGTAACTCTGCCCCGACACCGTCAGTGTCGAGCGCGCCTTGAAGCTATCGCTCATAGTGCCTCCATAGTGCCGCCATTATAGAGTCTCTTCGATGACGCCGCCGCCGAGACATCGTTCGCCGTCATACAGCGCCGCGGATTGACCCGGCGTTGCCGCCCACTGCGGCGCGTCGAAGCGGATGTGCACGCTGCCGTTTGCCTGCGGCGTGACCAGTACACGCTGGTCCGGCTGGCGGTAGCGGATTTTCACGCCGGCCGTGAACGGCGCGGTGGGCGCCGTGGCGAGCCAATTCATCGCGCCAGTGCGCAGCGCGCTTGAGGTGACGGTATCGCGCTCGCGCGCCGCGACGACGATCAGCGCGTTGCGTTTGGTGTCCTTGTGCGACACGTACCAGGGATCGCCGCTGCCGCCGCGCACGCCGCCGACCTCGAGGCCACCGCGCTGTCCCAGTGTGTAGAAGTGCAGGCCGCGGTGCGTGCCGAGGTGTTGGCCATCGGCGCTTTCGATGGGACCGGGTTGCTCGGGCAGGTATGCCGCCAGAAAGTCCGCGAACGGACGCTCGCCAATGAAGCAGATGCCGGTGCTGTCGCGCTTGTCGAACACCGGTAATCCCGCGCGCTGCGCCCGCGCGCGCACCTCGGACTTTTCGAGTTCACCGATTGGGAACAGCACTTGCCCGAAGCGTTCGCGTTCGACGCCGCACAGGAAATAGGATTGGTCCTTGGC
>JBOHZW010000151.1:0-11226 GCA_050738715.1 Steroidobacteraceae bacterium
AATTATTCGGCATCTTGTCGATGAAGTACGGCCTGCCGCTCTTGCGCTGGATATGGGTGTCCTCGAGGTACTGCTCGCCCAGCTTCCGGCACTCTTCCGCCGACAGGTCCGCCATGTCCATCGGATAGCGCTGACCTTCGTCCTTTGCTGCGCGCGCGCCCAGACGGCTGGCCATGTTGAAGATGTTCTGCAACTCCATCGTGCCTTCGACCGCCGAATGACTGGCGAGGATCTGCTCGATCAGCGTCGATCCGGAGCGAGGCAACCCGACAATGAAGATGGGATCGCTGGCCTGGGAGCCATGGCCCGCGCGCGTGGCGAAGAAGTCAGCGCCCAGGTGCCGGCGCGTGCGCCGTACCAGCCCGGTGGCGTCTTCGGACAGATAACGGATGTCTTTCAGCCGCAGGCGATTGCCCTCCGCGTAGTGCTGGAAGGATTCCGCGTACTGCTGCAAGTCCTCCAGCGCCTTGCCCAGGGCGAATTCGAAGTGATAGCGATCTTCATTGCTTAAGGCTTCACTGGCGAGCTGTGCGCGCATCGCTGCGATCTCGTCGGCGGAGAAACGCAGCGTCTTGAGGTTGGCGAGGCTCCACCAGGCTTCGCCGCATGTCGGCAACAGCGCAATGCAACGCTTGTATGCCGCGATGCTTTCTTCTTCGCGGCCCACGGTCGACAACGCGTGCGCGTAGCTCATCCAGATCCGTGGCTGGTCGGGATTGACCTCTAGCACGCCCGCGAACAATTCGATCGACTCGGCGAAGTCGCCGATCTTGGCGAGCACGACGGCCTTGAGATTGTGATAGCCCGGGTTGCGCGGTTCGGCCGCCAGGAGGGTTTCCACTTCACGCAGTGCGGCTGCCGGCTTGTTTTGCCGGTTCAGCACGATCGCGTAGTTGTGGCGCGCACCGGGAAAACTCGGCGCGAGTTCGAGGCAGCGCGCCAGAAGATTCTCCGCATCCGAATACCGTCCCAGCCGCGCCGCCACTTCGGCCAGCATACGCAGTGCCGCAACATCGGTCGGATGTTGCATCAGGTGCGCGCGCAGGGCGTGTTCCGCTTCCGGGATGCGGTTTTCGACCAGCGCGTTGGCCGCTGCCATCAGCTTCGGATCGCGCGTCGAGTACTTGATGTGGTTCGCGAAGGCGGCATCGGCCCCCGCCGTATCGCCGCTCTCGATCAAATGATCGCCCAACGCCCTCCAGGCGTCCGGCAGGTCCGGCTTCAGTTCCACGGCGCGCCGCAGCTTGACGATCGCACCTGCCGCATCGCCAGTCTCAGCAAGCGATTGCGCCAACTCATAGTGCGCCAGCGCCCAGCGATGCTGGGCGTCGACCAGCGCCGTCAGCGTACGGAGCGCGGCGGCCGGGTCGCCGCTGGCGCGCTGCGCCTTGCCGAGCAGCAAAGTAGCAGGCGGGTAATTGGGAATGGCCCTGAGGATTTCGTTCGCCTGTTCGATCGCGAGTTGTGGGTTGCTTTGCAGCAGCTCCTCGGCACGGGCCAGCGCGACTTCGACGGTGCCGGTCGGTTCGTCGGTGCCACTCTGCTCGCCGGTGCCGGACGAATTCGCCGCACTGCTCACTTCAGGCCCTCGCAAAAACGCCGGATGCGTTTCGTCGCCTCGTTGAGCACCGCTTCGTCGGTGGCGAAGCAGGCGCGCACGAAACCTTGCGCGGCGGCACCGAAGGGCACGCCGTCGAGCAACGAGACGCCTTCAGCGCGGTACAGCTGGTGCACGAATTCTTCACCGCTCAGGCCGGTGTCGCGAATATCGATGAGCATGAACATGCCGGCCTGCGGCCAGCAGGCGCGAATGCCGCGAATGCCCTTCAGCCCCTCGAACAGTACCGCGCGGCGGCGGCGGCAGTATTCGCGCACCTTTCCCTCGCACTCCTCCGCCATCGCGAGTGCGGTGATGGCGGCTTCCTGCACGAAGCCCGGCAAACCGTAGAGCATGCACTGCGCCAGGTCGTGGGCGCGATTGATGAAGTCGAGTGGACCCACGATCCAACCGGTGCGCCATCCGGTCATCGCATGCGTCTTCGACAGGCTTGCGACGGTCAGTGTCCGTTCAGGCAGGCTTGCACCGAGGCTCGGCACGCGGCCGTCGTCGGCGATACCCGCGTAGACTTCATCGGACACCAGCCACAATTCGTGGCGGCGCGCGATCGCCGCGAGGCCTGCGACTTCCTCGGCTGTGAGCACGACGCCGCTCGGGTTGTTCGGCGTGGCGACGAAGATCGCGCGCGTGCGCGGCGTGATCGCCGCCTCGACTGCCTGCAGATCGGTACGGAAATCGCGCTCCGCCGGCGTCGCCACCGGCACCAGCTTCGCGCCCGAGGCCTTGATCGTGGCCGGATACGTCGCGTACATCGGATCGAGGGCAATGACTTCATCGCCAGGCCCCGCGAGGCACAGCGATGCAACGAACAAGCCATTCTGCGTGCCACCGAGCACGATGACATTCTCGGCCGTGACGGCCTGTCCGGTGCGCGCCGCATGGCGCGCCGCAATGGCCGCGCGCAGCACCGGGCGGCCGGCCGTCTCGGTGTAATGCGTGTCACCGCCGCGCATACCAGCGATCGCGGTGTCGATGACCGGCGTTGGCGTATCGAGATCGGGATCCCCGACGCTCAGCACGATCACATCCTTGCCGGCGGCGGCCGCTTGCCGCGCCTCCCAATGCAGCACCCAGGGATCAGTGCCTTCGGGCGCGACGCGCTCGGCGAGCTCGGCAAAGCGCGGCTTGCCGGGCGTGTTCATTCGAATGCCTCCGCGCGCACTTCGATGACGCACACCTGGCGGCGGGCTGCGAAGGATTTCAGCGCGCGCGCCAGACCCTCGGTGCTGTCAATGAGCTGGTGCGCATAGCCGTAGGCGCGCGCGATGTGGCTGAAGTCCGGCGGGTCGACATCGACGCCCACCGGTTCGATGTGCGCGGCCAGCATCGCGGATTTGATCTCGCGGTAACCGTGGTTGTTCCACACGATGATCGCCGTCCAGGCATCGACATCGCGCGGCACGGCTAGCTCGCCCATCGAGAACTGCAGGCCGCCGTCGCCGACGAGGCACACGACCGGGCGATCGGGCGCGCCCAGTCCGGCGCCGGTCGATGCCGGCAACGCGTAGCCCAGCGTGCCATAGCCGGTGGCGCTGTTGAACCAGGACGAAGGCCGCGAAGACGCAAAACCGAGGTTTCCGGCGTAAATGGTCTGCGTCGAATCGCCGACCAGGATTGCATCGGGAATCGTCTCGCGGATGCACTCGAGGAAAGCGATCTCGCGGCGCATCGCCGCCGACAACTCCTCGAGCGCAGCCGCAGTAACGCGCGCCGCGCGCGCCGCACCGGCGCGCTCGTTGCGCGCAGCAGGCGTTTGCGCGAGCAGCGCCTGCACAGCAAGCCGCGCATCGGCATGCAATGCGAGCGCGGGCCGCGCATTGCGCGTCAGTTGCGCAGCATCGATATCGATGCGGATCAGGTTGGGGAGCGCCGGAAAATCCGCGACGCAATAGGCATCATAATCTGTCTGGCCGAGCTCGGTGCCGACCGCGAGCACGACATCGGCATCTGCGATCATCGTGCGCACGGCGGCCAACGTCGGACTCACCGAGACTCCCAGCGCATGCTTCGGTGGCAGCAGCCCGCGCGCGTTGATCGTCATGATGAGCGGCGCGTCGAGCCGCTCGGCGAGCTGCGTAAGTTCCGCGCCCGCGGCCAACGAGCCGCCACCGGCGAGGATCAGTGGCGACTTTGCAGCGCGCAACCGCGCGGCGGCATCGGCCAGCGCAGCGGCAAGCGGCATCGGCAAGGCCGGACGCGCGGATGCCGCGGCAGCAGGCGCAGCGAGATCGCTGGCATCCATCGTCATGAGGTTGCGCGGTATCTCGATGTACGCGGGCCGCGGGCGCGAGCTGGCAAAGCCGGCAAACGCCTCATCGATCGTGGCCGGCAAATCTGCCGGCTTGTCGATGCGGCGGCTCAATCCGGACACGCGCGCGGCGATGCCGAGCTGATCGGGCAGTTCATGCAAAAAACCGCGCCCGGTGCCGATTTCCCCGTTCCGATTCTCGCTCGCGATCACGAGCAACGGAATCGAATCACCGTACGCCTGCCCCATCGCGGTGATGATGTTCGTGAGTCCGGGTCCGGTGATCGTGAAGCACACACCGGGACGGCGCGCAACGCGCGCGTAGCCATCCGCCATGAAACCCAGACCCTGCTCATGGCGGCCGGTGACGTGCCGGATCCGCGAGCCGGCAAGACCGCGATACAATTCGATGTTGTGCACGCCGGGAATGCCGAACACATGCTGCACGCCCTGCGCCTCGAGAGACTCGACAAGAAAGCTCCCGAGTGTCTTCTTCATGTGGGCCCTGCCAAAAATCTTCGGCGGCATCATACCTTGTAGCGCGTCGGATCCGCGACGCCCGCCGCGTGGAATCCTTCGCGCCGCAGGCGGCAGGATTCGCAGCGCCCGCATGCGTTCCCTTGCGCATCGGCCTGGTAGCAGGACACGGTCATCGCGTAGTCGACGCCCAGGCGCAAGCCTTCGTGGATGATCCGCTCTTTGCTCCATTGCTGCAGAGGCGCATGGATCTGCAACGCAGTTCCCTCCACGCCAGCGCGCGTCGCGAGTTGCGCCAGGCCCTGGAAAGCCGCGATGAATTCGGGGCGGCAATCCGGGTATCCGGAATAGTCGACCGCGTTGACGCCAATGACGATGTGCCCGGCGCCGAGCACTTCGGACCAGGCGAGCGCCAGCGACAGCAACACCGTATTGCGCGCGGGAACATATGTGACCGGAATGCCGCCAGTGACCGGAATGTCGCCGCTCGCTTGCTCAGGCACGGCTACGCCCAAGTCGGTGAGCGCAGAGCCGCCGAGCGAGCCTAAGTCGACATGCATGACGCGATGCGAGTGCGCGCCGAGCAGTTGCGCCACGCGCGCTGCGGCGTCAAGTTCACTGCTGTGGCGCTGCCCATAGGCGACCGAGAGCGCGTGACATTCGAAACCCCGCGCGCGTGCCCAGGCGAGCGCCGTGGCCGAATCCAATCCCCCTGACAACAACACGACCGCGCGTTGCGGCGCGCCGTTCTCAGCGGCCACGTTCCTCGCCCCACAGGATCTTGTGCAACTGCATCTGGAACCGCACCGGCAGCCGATCGGCCAGGATCCACTCGGCCAGCTGTCGCGGTTCGACCTGCCCGAAGCTCGGCGAGAACAACACGTTGCACCGCTCGTGGAGCGCTTGCGCAACCAGCAACTCGCGGCTCCAGTCGTAGTCGGCGCGCGAGGTGATGACGAACTTGATCTGGTCGATCGGCGTCAGCGTCTGCAGCTGTGGATAAAGGTTGCGCGCTTCCTCACCCGACCCTGGCGTCTTGACATCGACCACGCGGCTCACGCGTGAATCAATCCCCTCGATGTCCAGCGCGCCGCTCGTTTCAAGCGAGACGCGGAATCCGCGCTCGCAAAGTGCATGCATCAACGGCAGGCAGGCGCGCTGCGCCAACGGCTCGCCGCCGGTGACGCACACATCATGCGTATTGAACTGAGCGACGCGCTCGACGATGTCGGGCAGGCTCCACCATTCGCCGCCATGGAAGGCATAGGCCGTGTCGCAGTAGTGACAGCGCAGCGGACAGCCGGTGAGCCGCACGAACACGGTTGGCATGCCGACAAACTGCGCCTCGCCCTGCAGCGAGTGGAAAATCTCGGTGACCTTCAGCCGGGGCGTGGCGCTCAATGACCGTCCGGCGGCAATTTACGCAACCGCTCCTGCGCGAGCCGCGCCGCGTCGGTGTCGGCATACCGCGCCACGACTTGCTGCAGTGTTGCGCGCGCCGCGGCCAGGTGCTTTTGTTCGTACTGCGTGTAGCCGAGTTTCAGCAGCGCGTCCGGCGCCTTGCGCGAAGCCGGCCAACGCTCGCCGACCGCACGAAACGCGTTCGCCGCCTGGTCGTAGTCGCGTGTGACGTAGTAAGCCTCGCCGATCCAGTACTGAGCGTTGTCGAGCAGCGTGCTCGACGGATAGCGATTCATCATGTCCTTGAAACCGGCGATCGCATCGCCATAACTCCCGGCCTTGAGTTTCTCAAATGCCGCGTTGTAGGCCGCCATCTCATCGCCCCCGCCTACCGCTGCGCTCGCTCCAGAAACGCCTCCGACTGCGCCACCCATGACTCCACTGCCTGCGGTGCCGCTGCCCGCGATTCCGGCACTGCTGGCTTCGAGAGCCGACAGGCGCTTGTCCAGATCGCCGTAGAGGTCGCGCTGTGACTTGCGCGTCGTGTCGCTCCCGTTCTGCAGCATATCAACGCCGCCGCGCAATTCACGCAGCTGCGCCTCGAGCGCATCGATGCGGCGTGACATGTCGACGAGGCTCTGGTTGCTGACGACGCGCTCGACGCCGCCGAGGCGCGTATCGAGATCGTTGAGCTTGACCTGCACCGGATCGTCGGCCGGATTGCTGGCGCACGCGGCCAGCAGCAGTACACAGCACGCCGGCAGCAGCAGCGAACTCTTCATGTGCAGCGCCTAGTTGAGATAAACAAATTCCACGCGCCGGTTCTTCGCCCAGGCCTCTTCAGTCTGGCCCGGCGCCGCGGGGCGCTCCTCGCCATAGCTCACCGTCGCGATCTGGCCTTCGGCTACGCCCTGCAGCAGCAAGGCGCGCCGCACGGCCTGCGCGCGCCGTTCGCCGAGGCCGATGTTGTACTCGGGAGAGCCGCGCTCGTCCGTGTGCCCTTCCAGGCGCACCCGAACGCTCGCATTCGCTGCGATCGCATGCGCGTGCGCAGCGATGGCAGCGACGAATTCCGGCCTGATCTCGGCGCTGTCGAAATCGAAGTAGATCAACCGGGCAACGCCGGCCGGCGCGGAAGCACCGCTCCCGCTCGCATCACCAACTGTGCCGGCACTCGCTGCCATGCCGGCACCGTCGCTGGTCGAGCTGGCGCCAGTGATCGACTCGCCGGTAGTGGCCGCGGGCGTCGGCTTCAGGTTGTTCTTGTGCGAGCAGCCTGCGGTCAGCAGCAGCGCAGTGCTGGTCAGCGCGAGGATCAGGTTTCTAAACATCGGCAATTACTCCACGTTGTATCATCCAATATCTGGGGTCAGGGGCTGGTGAACGGACCCCAGACCGGCTCACGCACATCGCCGCGATCGGACTTGAGCCGCTGCGATACCTGGCCATCGACCGCCACCGTTTCGAGCGTACCGCGTCCACCGGCGCGGCCCGCATAGATGAGCGTCATGCCATTGGGCGCAAAGCTCGGCGACTCATCCAGGCTCCCGCGCGTCAATACACGCACACCGCCGCTGGCCAGGTCCTGCACGGCGATACGATAGTCGGATCCTTCGCGCGTGACCAGCGCCAGCGACCGTCCGTCGGGCGATGGCCGCGGCCGTGCATTGTAGGACGAGTCGAAGCTGATGCGCTGCAAGCGCTGGTGCTGCGTGACGTCAGTGCGATAGATCTGCGGACCGCCGGATCGATCGGAAGTGAAATAAAGGTTCGCACCATCGGCGCTCCAGGCCGGTTCGGTGTCGATCGCAGGATCGTCAGTGATGCGCGTCAATGCCTGTGTCGCGAGGTCGAGCACGTAAATGTCGAGATTTCCGCCCTTGCCCGAGAGCGTCAGAGCCAGCCGTTTGCCATCGGGCGACCAGGCCGGTGCGCCGTTGACGCCCGCGCGCGCCGAGACGCGTTGCCGCGCTCCGGTGCGCAGCTGCTGCACGATGACCGAGGCGACGCGATCTTCGAAGGAGACGTACGCCAGCCATTGTCCGTCGGCGGACCAGGCCGGCGACATGATCGGCTGGCGCGAGTCGAGGATGACCTGTGAGTTCTCGCCATCCGAGTCAGCGACGATGAGCTGGAAGTGCTGCGTGGGCGGCGTACCATCGACGGCAACATAGGCGATGCGCGTCGCGAACGCGCCGCGCGCGCCCATGATCTTCTGGTAGACAAAGTCGCTGACCATGTGGGCCGCGGCGCGCGGGTTCGAAACGCTCGCCGTGACGCGGTAGGTGCCGAGCGCGGCGCCGCTCAGCGTGTTAACCAACGCACAGTCGATGATGGAATGCGTCGTGTCGACCGGCGCCACGGTGCCGACGACGACATAGTCGGCGCCGTCCGCGTGCCAGTCGGCCGCGACCACTTCGCTGGCTTTCGTCGGGAGCCGGTGCATGTTGTGCCGATCCATGCTGCGGAAGCGCCCGCTCCCGTCGAGGTCGTGCTGCACGACCGCCGCGTAGTCGAACACGCCGCCAGCTGCCGAAGACGACAGCGGCACCACGGCGATCGGGATCGGATCGTTCACGCCCTTCGTGATGTCGATCTGCAATTCCGCATGCGCGGCCGCGGCGCAGGCCAGCGTCGTGACCCAGAGGATGACGGTGCCTGCCCGGTTGTATCGATTGATGCTCACGGCTGCTGCTCACTCATTGGGACGGAAATTGAACTTGAGGCTCCGATCGAACAGGTCGGGGTTCGAGGGGCTGGGCAAAGGCGAAGCGCGCATCACTGCCGCTTCGATGGACTCGCGCACCGCCGCATCGCCGTTGCACGCGCCGATCTCCACGTGAGTAACCTCGCCGCCCGGCACCTGCGTGACGCTCACTTCGCAGTTTAACCCAGCGTGCGCGCTGGACGGACGAATCCACTTCTGGGTCACGCGGTCGCGTATCAGCGACAACCATTCGGTCGCGGCGGCGCTGCCGCGCGCCGTGTTGATGCGTTCTTCCTGCGCCAGTTGCGCACGCAGTTCTGATTCGCGCCGCGCCTTGTCCTTGGCGAGCTGCGCCGCCTCGGCGGCCTTCTGCGCGGCAACCTGCTGCGCCGCAGCCTCCTGATCGTGCCGCTGCTTCTCGGCCACCGCCTGCTCGCGTTGTTCGCGCAGCACCCGTTCTTGCTCAGCGCGTTCGTCGGCGGCGCGCTGCTGCTCTTCCTGCCGGCGCTGTTCGTGTTGCTGCAGTTCGCGTTGCTCCTGTTCGCGCTGCTGCGCCTGCGTATCGGGTTGCGGCGCAGGCGGCGCCGCTGCGGGCGCAGGCTCCGGCGCAGGTTGCGCCGGCGCCACGCTCGCCGCGGGCGCTGGAGCGGGCGTCATCGATTTATCGACGACGACGGTGGCTTCGATGGCGAGTTGCTGCGGCGCCGGCTTCGGGCTGCGATAACGCCAGAAGCCCCATCCGAGCAGAGCGACGACCGTGGCGTGAAACAGGATCGATAGCAGCACGGCCTGCGCTCGCCCGGCCCTCCCGGGAGCCTGGCGCGGCGGATTCGCCGCACTCATGGCCGTGGCGCGGCGGGCGGCGGCAGGGGCTCCGTGAGAAATCCGACTTTGGTGGCGCCCGCCTGTTGCAGCATGACCATCGCCGAGACGACTCGCCCGTAATTCACCGCCGCATCTCCCTTGACCAACACGACCCGCTGCGGCGCGCGGCGCAAAGCCGCCGTCGCGCGCACGAGCGCCGTGGCGTCATCGAGCGGTTGCTGCGGTGTCGCGCCCACGTTCAGGTACAGGCGCCCGCGCGCATCCACCGACAAAACCAATGGCTCCATGTTGTTGACCGCCCGTGCATCGATCGGTTCCGCCGCGGCCTTCGGCAGCTCGACCTTGATGCCCTGGGTCAGCAGCGGCGCGGTGATCATGAAAATGATCAGCAGCACCAACATCACGTCGATATACGGCACGACGTTGATCTCGCCCATGAGCCGCCGTTTGGGACGCGCGCTGCTCACTTAGCCTCCGGCGACACCGCGCGTTGCATGCCGTTGCAGGATGGTCGAGAACTCCTCCATGAATGCGTCGTAGCGCATTTCGAGACGGCTCACCTGGTCGGCATAGCGGTTGTAGGCGATGACCGCCGGGATCGCCGCAAACAGGCCGAACGCGGTCGCCACCAGCGCCTCGGCGATGCCTGGCGCTACGGAAGCCAGGGTCGCCTGTTGCACATTACTGAGCGAAGTAAACGCACTCATGATGCCCCAGACAGTGCCGAACAGTCCTACATAAGGACTCGTCGAGCCGACTGTCGCCAGCGTTGCAAGGTTGTGTTCGAGCCGCTCGATCTCCTTCAACTGCGCGACGCGCATTGCCCGGCGCGCGCCTTCGAGCAGCAGGTCGGCAGCCACGCCCTCCTGCTGCCGCAAGCGCGCGAACTCGCGGAAGCCAAACTCGAAGATGCTTTCCATGCCGGTCGCACTGCCGCGCGATTCGATCGAGCGATACAGGGCCGTCAGGTCGCCGCCCGACCAGAAGCTGTTCTCGAAGCGCTCGGCATCGGCGCGTGCCTGCCGCACCATCGATCGCTTGCCGAAGATGATGGCCCAGGACATCAACGAGGCCAGCAGCAGCAGTCCCATCACGAACTGCACGACGGGACTCGCCTGTAGGACGAGCCGCAGGATCGACAGGTCACCACCCATTACTGCGCTCCTCCCAGGATTTCCACCGGCAGCCGGCGCGGGCGAAAATCATCGGCGCCGACGCACACGATTTTGACCTTCGCCTCGGCCAGCAGCTCGCCGTCTTCACGTTCACGCCGTATTTGCTGGTTGAAGATGACGCTGGCAGCGCCTTCGGTTTGCGGCTCGCAGCTGATCAACAGCAAGTCATCGAGCCGCGCCGGACTGCGATAGCGGATGTTGACCTCGGCGACCGCAAACAGCACGCCGAGCGTGCGAGCGATTTCATTCTGATGATGTCCGCGCGCGCGCAGCCATTCGGTGCGGGCCCGCTCGAGGAAACGCAAGTAGTTCGCGTAGTAGACGACACCGCCCGCGTCGGTGTCTTCAAAGTAAACACGCGCCGTGCAGTGGAATGCGCTCACGAGTTGTCACCGAACAGCGGCAGGTTGGCCGCGGCGCGTTCAGGCATCTTCAGGCCGAAGTGCTGCCAGGCGCTGCGCGTCGCGATGCGGCCGCGCGCGGTGCGCGCCAGAAATCCTTGCTGGATCAGGTAAGGCTCGACGACATCCTCGAGCGTGCCACGCTCTTCGCCGATCGCGGCAGCGATGCTCTCGATTCCCACGGGACCGCCATCGAATTTTTCCATGACCAGCAGCAGCAACTTGCGGTCAAGCGAATCGAAACCCAGCGGATCGACTTCCAGCATGTCGAGCGCTGCGATCGCCACCTGGCCATCGACCTCACCGCTCCCACGCACCTGCGCATAGTCGCGCACACGCCGCAACAGACGGTTGGCGATGCGCGGCGTGCCGCG
>JBOHZW010000152.1:0-3609 GCA_050738715.1 Steroidobacteraceae bacterium
GTTTCGAGCTGTGTCTCGCCGGGACCGCGCAGGCCGATGCCGCCCTTTTGCCGCTCGAGGTGGCTCCAGCCACGCACCAGGCGGCTGCCGATGTGACGCAGCTGGGCGAGCTCGACTTCGAGCTTGCCCTCGAAGCTGCGCGCGCGCTGCGCGAAGATATCGAGGATCAACCCGCTGCGGTCGAGCACACGCCGCCCGGTGAGCTTCTCGAGGTTGCGCTCCTGGCTGGGCGAAAGCGGATGATCGATGAGAATCACATCTGCCGATTCGGCCGCAGCCACCGACCCGATCTCCTCGGCCTTGCCGCTGCCGACGAAGTAGCGTGGATCAGGCCGCTCGCGCCGCCCGGTCACGGTGGCAACCGGCGTTGCACCGGCCGATACGGCCAGTTGCCTGAATTCCTCGAGGTCTTCGGCTCGCAGCGGTTCGCCTAGTCCTAAGCGCACCAGCACGGCGCGCTCGCCGCTCCTTGGGCGCTCAAACATGCAGCGGGAGGCGCGGTCGCATTACTCTGCGGGACTCTCCGCGCCGTCAGCGCTCGCGAGCTGTACGGCGCGCGCCGGCACCACGGTGGAAATCGCGTGTTTGTAGACCATCTGGCTGACGGTGTTCTTCAGCAGCACGACGAACTGGTCGAATGAATCGATCTGCCCCTGCAATTTGATGCCATTGACCAGGTAGATCGAAACGGGAATGTGTTCCTTGCGGAGCGCGTTAAGAAACGGATCCTGCAGGGATTGGCCTTTGGCCATGAGCTGTTCTCCTTATTTTTCAGCTGGTCAAGAGGAGTCCCGCGGGCCTGTCAGCTAGGGACTCACAACGATTCTATCATCCGGACTGCCTTCCGGCCACGAATCCTGCGCCGCGAATAGCGCGCAAAATCAGTGCAATGCCGTCTGTATCGCCAGGATCGAGGACCTGGTACGCACTCTCGGAGCGCAGCCAGGTCAGCTGCCGCTTCGCCAGCTGGCGGGTGGCGGCGATGGCCCCCTCGACCGCTTCCGCGAGGCCCACGTCGCCGGCGCAATGCGCCCACAGTTGCCGATAACCGACCGAACGGATGGAAGGAAGTTCCGCATGCAGGTCACTGCGCCGATGCAGGGCCTGCACCTCCGCCAACAAGCCCGCCTGCAGCATCGATTCGAATCGCGCCGCAAGCGCGCGCGCCAGCGCCTCCCGATCGCCGGGGACCAGCGCGAACTTAAGCCAGCGCACATCGCCATCGGGCGTTTTGGCTTCCGCCTGCCAGTCGCTGATCGCGCGACCGCTGAGTCGGTACACCTCGAGTGCGCGCTGGATGCGTTGCGGATCGTTTGGATGAATCCTTGCCGCCGCGCGCGGATCCACCTGCTGGAGTTGCGCATGTAGCGATGCCCAGCCGTGAGCCGAGGCTTCGGTTTCGATCCGGGCGCGGACTTCGGCCGAGGCCGCGGGCAGTTCAGCCATGCCGCGCAACAGCCCGCGCAGGTACAGTTGCGTGCCGCCAACGAGCAACGGCAATCGGCCGCGCGCGTGGATTGCCACGATGAGCGCGCGCGCATCGCGGGCAAACTCGCCGGCCGAATAACGTTCTGCGGGATCGCGTATGTCGATCAAATGATGCGGCACTCGCGCGCGCAAGCTTGTTGACGGCTTGGCCGTGCCGATGTCCATGCCGCGATACACCTGCGCCGAATCGACGCTGATGACCTCCAGCGGCAGTTCCTGCGCGAGCTGCAACGCCCACTCGCTCTTGCCGCTCCCGGTCGGTCCGGTCAGCACCAGCGCCAGCGGTGCGCCAGCCTCGGCCCGCGCATTCATCGGCCGCGGAGAAATAAGCGATCGAGTTCCGGTAACGACAGCTCGGTCCACGTCGGTCGGCCGTGATTGCATTGGCCGGATCGCTCGGTGGCCTCCATCTGCCGCAGCAGTGCGTCCATTTCCGGAAGCGTAAGCCGTCGATGCGCGTGGATCGCGCTGCGGCAGGCCAGCGTGCCGAGCACGCGGTGCGCGGCGCCGTCGAGGTGATGCGCGCCGCGCTCTCCGGCCAGGTCACGCAGCACTTCGCGCAACAGCGTGGGCACATCGCCCGTGGCCAGCAACGCGGGAACTGCGCGCACTGCCAACTGCCCCGGCGCCAGGCGCTCGAGCTCGAAGCCGACGCGCGCGAAGTCATCGCCCGATGCCAGCAGCGTGTCGATCTCGTGCTCGGCCGCCGCGACGGCGATCGGCTCGAGCAGCCGCTGCGCGGCGCTCGCCCCGCCCGCCTCATGCTGCGCCTTGAAGGCTTCATACAGCACGCGTTCGTGCGCGGCGTGCATGTCGATGAGCACGAGTCCGCGGCGATTCTGCGCGAGCACGAACAATCCGTGCAATTGCGCGAGCGGCGTGCCGAGCGGCCGCTCATCCCCATCGTCGGCGACACCGCCCACTTCGACGACGCCGGAAAAATATGGCCGGGTGGATGCATGCACGTTCGGCGGCGGCGCGAAGTCGAAGCGTTGCGGTCGAGGACCGGCACGCGAATCAAGCGGCATCGGTGTGCCGCCATGCGCGCCCGATCCCAGCAGCGCCGCCGGAGGCCCGCTGCCGGCGCTATGCGCGGCCAGTGTCCGCTCGACGGCGCGGAAAACGTAGTCGTGCACCGCGCGGCTTTCGCGGAAGCGCACTTCAAGCTTGGCTGGATGAGCGTTGACATCGACGAGCCGTGGATCCAAGCGCAGTTCCAGAACGTAGGCAGGTTGCCGACCTTGGTAAAGCACGTCGCGATACCCCAGGCGCGCGGCGTTGCCGAGCAAGCGATCGCGCACCGGCCGCCCGTTCACATACCAGAACTGTCCGTCCGCGTTCGCGCGCGCCGCGGTCGGCAACCCGAGCCAGCCGCGCAGTTGCAGCGCGCCTTGCTGCGAAATCGGCAGCGAGCGCGCAAGAAATTCCTCGCCCAGCACGCGCGCAACGCGCTCGCCCTGCGCGGCGGCATCGTGCGCGGCCGGCAGATCGAGTGTCACTCGTCCGTTGTGTCGCACGCGAAAGGCGACCGCGGGGGCGGCCAGCGCCAGGCGTTCGATCGTGCGCGCAATGTGGCCGAATTCGGTCGGCTCCGTGCGCACGAATTTCCGGCGCGCCGGGACGTTGTAGAACAGCTCGCGCACTTCGACCGTGGTGCCGACCGGATGCGCCGCCGGTTGCGGCGCGGTGGCGACGCCACCAGCAACACGCAGTTCGCTCGCCGCTCGCGCGGTGGCGGTGCAACTGGCGATGCGCAAGCGCGCGACCGAACCGATCGAGGGCAGCGCCTCGCCGCGAAATCCCAGCGAAGCGACCGCCTCGAGGTCATCGAGCGTGGTGATCTTGCTGGTCGCGTGCCGCTGCACGGCGAGCGGCAATTCATCGGCCTCTATACCCAGGCCATCATCGCGCACACGCATCAATCCCAGGCCGCCCTGCTCGATATCGATATCGATACGCCGCGCCCCGGCGTCGAGCGCGTTCTCGATCAGTTCCTTGATGACGGAGGCCGGCCGCTCGATGACCTCGCCTGCGGCGATCTGGTCGATCAGTGTGGCGGGCAGTGGGCGAATCGGCATGCGAGCGGCTGCGCGGCAAACGACAGGCCGCGCAGTATAGGGC
>JBOHZW010000153.1:0-7589 GCA_050738715.1 Steroidobacteraceae bacterium
TCGCCGCCAACCGCGCCAGCGACAGCGCCTGCTCCGGATCGCAGCCGAACTTGCGCGACAAGTCGCAAACCGCGCCGGGACTGCGGAACGACACGCGCAGCAGCAGTGAAGTGCGCCCGGCGTGCGCGCGGAACTTGCGCACCTCATCCGGGTTGTCGGCGACGAAAACGGTCACGCCGTGCTCCAGCGCATTACGGATATCGCGCTCGCGCTTGATCGGATGCGTGTGGATGCAACTCGCGCCCTCGACGCCCACGCTGGCGGCCAGCTGCACTTCGCCGGTGGTGGCCAGGTCAAGCCAGCCGCCGGCGTCAATCACCGTCTTCACGATGGCCGGATGCGGCAGGGGCTTCAGCGCGTAGTGCAGGTCGACGCCGGGCAGTGCTCGCGCCAGCCTGCGATATTGTTCACGCACGCGTGCACAATCGACGATCAGTAGTGGCGAGCCGAATTCCGCCACGAGGCGCCGAACTTGCGCAGGCTCGAACGGATCAATATAGGAGCGGCCGCTCACGGCAGGTCGCCCGGGTCCGGCGCGGTGCCCGCGGCCGCGCGCATCAAACGGTCGCGCACCGCATCCCAGGATTCATCGGCCGGGATTTCCTGCACCAGCAACCAGGCCGCCTCGATCTTGTCGAGCGTGCGCAGATGCGCGTAGAGATCGTGCGCGTAGCTGTCGAGCCGTGTGCCGGCATTGATCCATGTGACGCTCCGGAATGCGCCGAGCGGCGGACGCTGCGCCAGCACGCCCACGCGCACACCGCCGTGCGACAACTCCTGCGCCAGCCGTTCGAGCTGTCCCGCGGGCACGAGACGCAGCGGCGTAACCGGTGCGTAGTGCGCGGCTGCAGAACCGGGCACGCGCGGCGCGTCGGCGCCCGCGCCACTCGCAACCTCCCCCACTTCGCGCCGCAACTGGCTGAGCGTGACCTGACCCGGACGCAGCAAGCGCACTTCGCCGTTCAGGCACGACACGATGGTCGATTCGAGTCCCACCTTGCACTCGCCGCCATCGAGCAGTACGCGCACGCTGTCGCCGAATTCTTCGCGCACATGGTCGGCGCGCGTCGGACTGATGTGGCCGTAGCGGTTGGCCGACGGCGCGGCGATGCCACCGCCGAATGCAGTCAACAGCTGCAAGGCCATGGGATGCGAGGGCACGCGCACCGCGACCGTGTCCTGGCCGCCGGTGACGACATCAAGCACATTGGACTCGCGCGGCAGCACCAGCGTCAGCGGGCCGGGCCAGAAGCGTTGCGCGAGTTTCGCAGCGGCATCCGGCACGTCGCGCGCCCAGCGATGCAGAAAGCGCGCGCTGTCCAGATGCACGATCAGCGGATGCCAGGCGGGCCGCTCCTTCAGTGCAAAGATTTTCTGCAGCGCCACTGTGTGCTGCGCGTTGGCGCCGAGTCCGTAGACCGTCTCGGTCGGGAACGCCACGATGTCGCCGTCGCGCAGCGCCTGCACAGCCGAATTCAGCTCGAGTTGAGTCGCCCTGATCGCCTTCGCCATGATTTACCGGCAGCCGCTACTCGAGCGGCGTGCGCTCCCACGCATCGCCGTGCCGGCGCAGTTCGTATGCCGGCCAGTAGTGCCGATCGATCTTCAGCGTGATCATCTCCGGCGCGCCGTTGATCGCCAGCGTCTTGATGCGCAGCGAGGTGCGGTCGGCGCGGCCGGTGGCCAGCTTCAGGAAACTGTCCAGGTCGGGCGTCGGCTTGCCGTCGACTTCGACGATGCGCCGGCCGGGAACGAGCCCATAACGGCTGGCCGGCGAACCGTACGAGAAATACGCGACGTACACGCCGCTCGGCTCGATGCCGCGCTGCGCACTGAGCGCGCGATGGCTGGCCTGGAGCGTTGCGCCTTCCCACAGCACCACGCGGTCGATGTCGTTGCCGCTCAACGCAGCGGTTAGCACGGTCAGCGTGTGCTCGCCGTCCGTGCGCCAGATCGTCACCTGCACGGCATCGCGCTCCGCCACCGCGCGCTCGACATCGCGAAATCCGGTCACCAGCTTGCCGTCGATCGCCAACAGCAAATCACCCGGCTGCAGCACCTGCGCGGCGTTCGAACCGCCCACCAGCCGGGTGATGCCAAGCACCTGGCGTTGCGCCGGATTGCCCTGCTGGATGCGCGTCATCCACGCTTCGCTGAGGCCCAGCCCATGCGCGGCGGCCAGGGTCTGCACAACGAACTCGGCTTCGAGCGAGTGCACCGGCGCGGCGCGGCGGGCAAGCTCGAGCGTCTCGGCGATCAGCTCCGCATTGATGCCACGGTCTTGCTGCACCAGCTCACGACCGTTGTCCGAGGCGAAGCTGGCCCACAGTCCGCGCACGCGGCCCTTGCGGTCGGCGAGCACGCCGACCACTTCATCGGGCGGATTCACCAGCGTGGCGACGTCGATGTTGCTGTCGCGGAACGCGATGCTGCGCGACAGCGGCAACACCAGCGGGTCCACCTCGGCAACTGCGGTGCTGCGCGCCTTGAGCTCACCGCTCCCGTCGAGGCCGACGACATCGACGTTCTCGCCGGCAGCCAGCGGCCGTGTATCGAGCGTGGCGGCGCGCACCGTGGCGCCACGCACCAGCGCCGGGTCGTACTGCACGACGGCAAGATTGTGCAGCGGATGGATGTAGATGACCTTGCCCGGGATTTCCACGGTGCCCGCGAACGTGAGGCGCACGTCACCGACCGAAACCGGCACCGTGTTGCGGTCGGTGATGACGAGCCCGCGCTCCGCATCGACGATCAGGCCGGTGCCGTGGTAGTTGCGTTCATTGACGCCCGAGATCGGATATGGCATGTCGAAGGTCATGCTGACGAGCGAAGGCGCGAGCCGCCGCTCGGCCGCGCCGCCCGTCAATGCCGGCGATGCAAGACCGTCACCGGGCGCCGGCGGGGTCGATGGCGGCGCTGCAAGATCCTTGCAGTCCCAGTAACCGGTGCTGTCGTTGCGCGTGCAGTGGCGCGCCGGGAACCAGCGCCGGTCCATGTGCGCGGAACGCAGCTCGGCGTGGTTCGGATCATCGAGCGTCAGGTAGCGCACTGCGAAACGCGCGCCGTCACCGAGGTTTGCGATGCCTGCCTCGAAGTCCGCCAGCGCGGCAATCGGCTTCGAATTCAATTCAGTAATGACGGCGCCGCGCGGCACACCGGCCGCATCGAGGCTGTAGCCGGATGAGGCCACGAAAACGCCGCTGATCGGCAGGTGGAAGTGCCGCGCTTCCTGGTACGAAAGCGTGTGCACGACCGCGTCGCCGAACTCCAGGTAGCTCGCGGGCGTGATCGAATGCAGGTCTTCAACCGTCAACTGCACCGAAAACGGATGGCCACCGCGCTCGAGTTCAAGTTGCACCTTGCCACCGACGGCATCGTCGAGCACGGCTTCGAGCGGTTCGAAACCCATGAGCAGATGGTTGTTGACACGGACCAGTACGTCGCCTGTATTGAGCAGCTTGTCGCTCGCCGAACCAGGCTGCACGCGCTCGACGACCAGCATGCCGGTGTTGGCCGGTTGCGCCGCGCGCGCCGCGGCTTCCGTCTCGGGACGCAGCCCCAGTCGCCGCAGTTCGTCATAGGGACGATAATGGAATTCCGTCTCAATCGTGCCGCGCGTGACTGGCTTGCCTTGCTGGATCAACCGCAGCGCGCGCTGCACGCGGCCGAGGGGCAGGTAGAAACTCGTCGCCGAGCCAGTCGATCCGCCGGCATTCAGCGCGACGACGCGTCCCTGCACGTCGACGACCGGCGATCCGGAGGAGCCACCCGAAGTGCTCGATGCCGCCTGGATGTAGAACGTGTTGAAGTCGTTGTAGCGGCCGATGCCATATTCGGGCGCCTCCCGATCGAGGCGCGCAAGCGTGCCGGCGAGGATCGACAGCTGCTCGCCGGCATCGTTGCCGACCACGCGGATCTCGCGCCCGACCTGCGCATCCTCCGGCGCCAGCGGCAGTGCCGCGGGCGCCGTGAACCGCAGGCGCGCCGGATCGTAGCGGTAGATGCCGAAATCGTGCACGGGATCGCGATATACCGCGTGCAATTCGACTTCCTCGCGGTTGAGGAAGGTGGCTTCCGCGACGACGGGTCCCGGTGTCACGACGTGGCGATTGGTCAGGATCAGGCCGCGCTCGGCGTCAACAACGAATCCGGTCGCCTGCGCCGACACATTTCGCTCGGTGTCGAAGGAACGCGTCTGGTCGATCTCGATCGTGACGACGCTGCCGGCAATGCGCTCGAGCGTGCGCGCCCAGTCAGCGGGCGGAGCCATCTCGGCGACCGCGGGCGCGGTCGCGAGCTTCGCGGCCAATGTCGCGGATGCATGCGGCTTCGCATGCCTTGTGCGTTTCGTGGCGGGCGGGTCGGACCACGCAGCCGATGCGAGCAGCAGGCACGCCGCCCACGCCGCGAACGCGCGCATCACAGCGATGCTCCGAAGCTCTCGCGATAGCGTGCGGAAAATTGCGCCTGGTCGTACTCGTGGTGCTGCGTGCCGTGCGATTCGATCTTGAGGGCGCCGGCCAGTGACGCGATGCGCCCGGTCGTCGGCCAATCATGACCGCGTTGCAATCCGTACAGGAGCCCCGCGCGATAGGCGTCGCCGCAACCAGTCGGATCGGCAATGCGTCTTGCGCGCGCCACGGGAATCTCGTGGCGTTTGCCATCCGCATGGATCCATGAACCCTCGCCGCCGCGCGTGACGACGAGCGCGCGCACACGCTTGGCAATTTCTTCCAGTGACCAACCGGTACGCTCGGCCAGCATGCTGCCTTCGTAGTCATTGACGGCGACCCAGGCCGCGCTGCCGATCAGCGTGCGCAATTCCTCGCCATTGAACATCGGCAAACCCTGGCCGGGATCAAAGATGAACGGTATGCCGGCGCTGGCGAACTGCGCCGCGTGATCAAGCATGCCCTGGCGCCCGTCAGGCGCGACGAGCCCCAAGCGCACGCCCTCTGCCGCCGCGCGATTCAGGTGCGAGTGGTTCATCGCGCCCGGATGAAACGCCGTGATCTGGTTGTTGTCGAGGTCAGTGGTAATGAAGGCCTGCGCGGTGAATTCTTCCGGCACCACGCGCACGTGTGTCAGCGCTATGCCGCGCTCGCCGAGCCAGGCCCGGTAGGGCGCGAAGTCATGGCCAACGGTGGCCATGATGAGGCCATCACCGCCGAGCAGACGCAGGTTGTAGGCAATGTTGCCCGCGCAGCCGCCGAAGTTGCGGCGCATCGACGGCACGAGGAACGACACGTTCAGCACGTGGATGCGGTCGGGCAGGATGTGCTCGCGAAAGCGCCCCTCGAACATCATCACCGTGTCGTAGGCCAACGAACCGCAGATCAATGCCGTCATAGCAATACCAACATCCAGACCACGGCCAACAAGACAAACGCCATGAACACGGCCGCGGAGCCGATATCCTTCGCCAATCCCGCGAGCACATGCCGCTCGAGGCCGATGCGGTCCACCGCGGCCTCGATCGCACTGTTGAGCAGTTCGACGACGAGCACCAGGAACATGGGCGCCACGAGCAGTGCGCGCTCGACACCATTGTGCCCGAGCCACAGCCCTAAGGGCACGACAATCACGGCGAGCGCAAGTTCCTGGCGGAAAGCCGCTTCCTCGCGGAAAGCGCCTGCAAGGCCCTTGCCGCTGGCGCCAAAGGCGCGGAACAGACGCGTGAAGCCGCGCGGCTTTTCGCGTTCAACCACGGCGCAGTTCCATCACAAGGATTGCGGTCGGTAGCTGAGGTCGAGTTCGCGCGCTGCGCGCACGTCATCAAGCCGCCGGACCGGCATCGTGTGCGGCGCGCCGCGCACCGTATCCGGTTCGCTGGCCGCTTCGTGCAGGATCTGCGTCATCGCCGCGACAAACGCATCCAGCGTCTCCTTGCTCTCGGTTTCAGTCGGCTCGATCAGCAGGCACTCGGGTACCAACAATGGAAAATACGTGGTCGGCGCGTGGAATCCGAGGTCAAGCAGCCGTTTTGCGACATCCATCGCAGTGACGCCCTGCCGCTGCGCGAGCGCCTTGAGCGTCAGGATGAATTCGTGGCTCGCGCGCCGCTGCGGATAGGCGGCGACATAACCTGCCTGCTGCAGCCGCGCGAGCAGGTAGTTGGAATTGAGCGTCGCGTATTCGCCGACGCGGCTCATCCCCTCGCGTCCCAGCATGCGCATGTACACGTAGGCACGCAGCAGGACGCCGGCGTTGCCGCTGAAACCCGTCAACCTCCCGATCGATTGTGGCAGGTCGTGTTCGTCGAGCCAACGATAGCGCGCCGCGCCGTCTTCATCGCTCCGTGCCACGACCGGCAGCGGCATGAACGGCAGCAAGCGCGGTCCAACGCCGACAGCTCCGGCGCCCGGTCCGCCACCGCCGTGCGGCGTCGAAAACGTCTTGTGCAGGTTCATGTGGATGACGTCGAACCCCATGTCGCCCGGACGCACCTTGCCGAGGATAGCGTTGAGGTTCGCGCCGTCGTAGTACAGCAGTCCACCGGCCGCATGCACGATGCGGGCGACCTCACTGATGCGCCGCTCGAACACACCGAGCGTGGACGGATTGGTCAGCATGATGCCCGCGGTCTTTGGTCCGACCGCGGCGCTAAGCGCTGCCAGATCGACATCACCGTCGGATCCGACGCCGACTTCGCGCGCGATGCAGCCGCACATCGTCGCCGTGGCGGGATTGGTGCCGTGCGCCGCGGTGGGCACGATGATTTCATTGCGCGCGAGATCACCGCGCGCCCGGTGAAAGGCACGAATCATCGCCACGCCGGCGAACTCGCCGTGCGCGCCGGCCATCGGCGACAGCGCAACACCCTGCATGCCCGTCACTTCCTTGAGCATCTCCTGCAGCTCATGCATGCAGGTGAGGAACCCCTGGCTGTGGCGCGCGCTCGCCAGCGGATGCCGGCCGAGGAATTCCGGCAGCAGCGCCGCGGCATTGCAGGCCCGCGGGTTGTATTTCATCGTGCAGGAGCCGAGCGGATAGAAATGCGTGTCGATCGAAAAATTCAGCTGCGACAGGCGCGTGTAATGGCGCACTACGTCAAGTTCGCTGACTTCCGGCAACGCCGCCCGCGCTGACCGCTTCAAGGAAGCCGGCAACGTCGGCGCATGACCCTCGGCCACCGGCCACTGCCCACGCGCACCGCGGCCAGCACGGCCGTAGTGGTGGATGAGCGGTTCAACCATGGCTAAGCTCATGCTACGCGCACCGATTTGAGCACCTCACCCATCGCCGCTGCATACGCCTCGATATCCTCCGCCGTGCGTGTCTCGGTAGCACAGACCAGCAGTGCCGGCCCCAGTTCCGGAAAGTGGACGCCAAGGTCGCAGCCCGCTTCGATGTTGCGCGTGGCCAGCGCTTCGAGCACGGGCGCCACGGGCCGATCGAGCAACAGCACGGCTTCGTGGAAGCGCGCGCTGCTGAACGCCATGCGCACGCCAGGCAAGCGAGCCAGCGCTGCGACCAGCTCCGCCGTGCGGGCCATGCACGCAGTAGCGACGCGCTCGAGCCCTTCGGCGCCCATCATCGCGAGGTAAATCGTGCCGGCGATCATCAGTAATCCCTGGTTGGTGCAGATG
>JBOHZW010000154.1:0-3010 GCA_050738715.1 Steroidobacteraceae bacterium
GCATGCAGGTGGGCTGCGCGGGCCGGGTCCGTTTCGCCTGTCCACTCCGGATCGGGCGCCCAGGCGCGCTCGGCGGCAGCCAGCATTCGCGGCATCAGCATGTAATCCAGGCGCGTTGCATCGTTCAATGTTTCGCTGAACAGCGGCACTTCAAGGCCCTTGATGTGCGCGCGGCCTGCATCCGTCAGTTTCTCCATACCCGGCAAGTGCTCGGGACTGTCTGGCGCAACGCGGTTGTCGTCATAGGGCACGTAGTCGAACACGGTTGGCAGATCGACGCGGCCCGCCCACGTCTGCCCCAGTTCGTCGGGATCTGAGAAGGGTGTCATGTCGATGTACAAGCGGTTGGCCGGCGTCAGCACGATGTCATAGCCGGCGTTGGCCGCGCGATACGCCAGGTCATCCGCGCCTTCGATGTTGCGCCACACGAACAGCGTGAATCCGCGCGCGGCAAGCTTCAGATTGGGACGCACCTGATCTTGCTTGCCCACCTTCTGTACTCGCGTGCCCAGTTCTTCCCAGCCGGCGACCGCGAGCTTGCGATGGCGCAGCAGATCATCGACGTGCGTGTAGAAGTAGTCCCACAGTTCATCGCGATTGGCGAGGTGCTCGCGCTGCATCAGCGCTGCGCAGGCCGGCGATTTCTCCCACGCACCGCCCGGCAGTTCATCGCCGCCGACGTGCACGGTGCGCAGCGGCACGCGGGCCTCCTTGTGCAAGGCGGCCACGGCGTCAACAACGTGCGCGATGAACGCGTACGTCGACGGCAGCGCCGGGTTCATGACATTGTCGATGTAGTGTTGCGCGGATTGGTACATCGAGGTATCGGTGCGATCGTTGAGCAGATATCGATCGGCTTCGGGATCGCCGGCCGCGTGCAGGCGCCGCGCGCGCTCGGCCATCGCGACGACCGCTGCGCGCGCGTGTCCGGGCATCTCGATTTCCGGGATCACCTCGATCTGCAGCGCGGCGGCATGCTTGAGGATCTCGATGTAGTCGGCGCGGGTGTAAAAACCACTGCCGAACGGGTTGGATGGATCGGGCCCGGAACCGTAGGCCGCCGGAAGCCTGTCGATCATCGTGCCGACGTGGCCGCGCCGCGCCCCGATCGAGGTCAGCTCCGGAAGTCCGGCGATTTCGAGCCGCCAGCCTTCGTCATCGGTGAGATGGAAATGAAACACATTGAGCTTGAAGCGCGCCATCAGGTCGAGCAAGCCGATCACGGTGGCCTTCGACTGAAAATTTCGCGCGACATCGATCATCAGGCCGCGATACGCAAACCGCGGCGCATCGTTGATGTCGATCGCTCGCAGCGTCACAGGTGCACGACCTGCCGGGCTGATTGGCAACAGTTGCCGGAACGATTCGAGCCCGAGCGCGACGCCGGCTGCGCTGTTGCCTTGCAGGGTCACGCCGTGTTCGGAGTCGACCTGCAACACATAGGCGTCCGGCGAGTTCTCGCCGGCCACCGCTGCGATGCGCAGTTGCAGGCGCGCTGCCGGAGAGCGACCGTCTTGCCCCGCAGCGGCTTTCGCAGTGCCGCCCTGCGCGGAAAAATAAGGCTCCAGCATGCGCCGCGCCCGCACGGCCTCAGCGTGTAGCGCATGAGGCGCGAGAATCTTCGGCATGGATGTCCAGTGCAGTTCGCCCGCGCGGCTTGCAAAGTGCTTCGGGCTTGGCAGTGTGGGCGGCAGTTCGTCCCTTGCTACGGGCACTTGCAGTGCGTTCTGTTCATACGTCTGTTCCGGCGTGCGGACATCGGCCCGCTCTGGTATTGGCGCCACCCGATAGTCTGCCAGTGCCGCTGCCGAAGCGGGCGAATCGTCGAGCGCGAAATACGGCCCGAGCGGCGCTTGCTCGGCATTCTGTGGTGGGCCCAGCAACGTGACGGGCACGAGCGTACTCTCGCCTGGCTCGAGGCCGGCGAATCCCTTGGTCGGACGCATGCGATAAGAAGTGCCGGCGATCTGCTCGAACACAAAGCCGGCCGCGGCGGTGCCGGTCAGTACGCCTTCCTCGCAATCGAAGTACAGCGCCCAACCCCGGGCCGGAAGTACCTCCGCGCTGGTATTCGTCAGTACGAACTGCCCGCTCGCGCTGTCTGCCGGCGCCGGCGGCGCGGCGGGACCGGGCAACATTTGCCATCGCAAGGCCAGGGGCGCCATGCTGGGCGCAGCATCGAGCATTTGGCTGGGCAACAACGTGCACAACAGCCATGCTACGACGCGCGACACGCCCGCTATCGTTCCACGCGCCTTTGATTGCCGTCTATGCAGCACCTGTCCGCCTCTAAAGACCAAACAAATCCAAGATAATACCAATCATCGGGGCCTGCAATGGGCGGGCAGCCGCATGGGTGCCCGCGACCGCCATCTGTCTGCCTGCACTCGCGCAATCGCTCGAATCGCGCCCACCAAGCATACTTGTAACTGGTATCTGTTTGGTATTAAATGGCCGCCTCCGTTCCAGGTCTCAAAGGGCATCGGCCGATGACTTCGCTTGCCAAGACCGTAGGCCCACTCGATGAGCGCGGGAGCCTCCCGTTATACCTGCAACTGCAGCGCGCGCTCAAGACGGCCATCGATAATCATGTGCTGTCACCCGATGACGCCCTGCCCGCCGAGCGCGACCTGGCCACCGACTTCAAGGTCTCGAGAATCACGGTACGCAAGGCGCTCGACGGGCTGGTGGCGGATGGGTTGCTGATCCGGCGCCAGGGCTCCGGCAATTTCGTTTCGGCACGCGTCGAGAAGAACTTCGCGATGCTGACCTCGTTTTCCGAGGACATGCGCGCGCGCGGCCGCACACCGCGCAGCGTGTGGCTAAAGAAATCCTCGGGCACGGTTACGCCTGAAGAGGCGCTGGCCTTGCGGCTCAGCCCCGGCACGCCGGTCTATCGTTTCCATCGCCTGCGCTATGCCGACGATGCACCGATGGCCATCGAGTATGCGACCGTCGTGGCGGCAGCGCTGCCTTCACTGGATGCGGTGCACGATTCGCTGTACGAAGC
>JBOHZW010000155.1:0-5284 GCA_050738715.1 Steroidobacteraceae bacterium
TGGATCATGGGCCGCATCGACGATGTACTGAAGGTGTCGGGTCATCGACTCGGCACGATGGAAATCGAATCGGCGCTGGTCGCGAATCCGCGCGTCGCCGAAGCCGCGGTCGTCGGCAAGCCCGACGAAATCAAGGGCGAGTCGGTATTCGCCTTTGTCGTGCTGCGTGGCCCGCGCCCGACGGGCGACACCAGTGCGCTGGTGAAGGAACTGCGCACCTGGGTTGGCGAGCAACTTGGGCCGATCGCGAAACCCGACAACATCCGTTTCGCGGAAAACCTGCCGAAGACGCGCTCGGGCAAGATCATGCGCCGCCTGCTGCGCGCGATCGCGGCCGACCAGCCGATCACGCAGGACATATCCACGCTCGAGAACCCGGCGATTGTCGACCAGTTGCGCGGCATCGATGCGGCTCCCGCCAAGGCAACGCGTCCTGCTCGAAAGGCGGGGCAACGCAAGCGGCCGGCAAGGAAGCGGGCAGCCGCGACGAAAGTCCGCGCCAAGTTGCGTAAACCGGCAGCGGCGAAGCGCGCGGCCGGGAAGCGCGCGGCCGGGAAGCGCGCCTCTGCGAAGCGCACGACGCGCGCGCGGTCGAAACCGCGCCCGGCAAGTCGGGCGCGCCGCAAGCGGACTTCGCGCTGAAACTAATTTCATAGTTGACGGGGAAGCTCGCCGGCGCTAGCATCTACTAATACTTTAGTAGGTAGTGCCGATGAGCATTGCTCTGACTGATCGCGAAGCCGACCTGATGCAGGTGCTGTGGGACTACGGTCCCTCGCTGGTCGCGGAGGTGCGCGAACACCTGACCGACCCGCTCGCGTACACGACGGTGCTGACGGTGCTGCGCATTCTCGAATCCAAGGGATACGTCGGCCATACCGAGGAAGGGCGCGTGCATCGCTATTTCGCGGCAATCGAACAACAGACCGCGCGCAAGAGCGCGCTGCGCCACCTCACCAACAAGTTGTTCGAGGGTTCGAGCGAACTGCTGATGACGCAACTGGTTTCCGATCACAAGCTGACCGACGAACAGGTGCAGCGTCTGCGCCGCATCCTGGTCTCGAAGCGCGGCCGGAGCAAATCATGATGGCAACGTGGATGGTCCTTGCGCTCGCGCCCGGCCTGGCGCTGTGCTGCGCAGCGGCCTTGGCGGAGCAGGCCGCTCGGTTACGACGCTGGCCAGGACGCTTTATCTGGCTGGCGGCCATGACGGGCTCGGTCCTGTTGCCAGTGCTCGGACCGGCGATTCCAGGCCTGGCAATACTCCAGTTGCCGTCCATCGCACCCCTCGGGCCAAGCTCACTGCATTCGATCGTGGCCTCGCCGCCGCACGCCAGCGACGTTGTGTCCACGCTTGCGATGTCGGCGCGCGCGCTGTGGATCAGCCTGTCGCTCGCCACGGCAGCGATGCTGGCCGGTTGCGCCGGGCTGCTAAACGCTCGTTCAAGCAGTTGGCGGCGCGTCATCATCGACGGGCGCGAAACTTTCGTCGCGCCCGAAGCAGGTCCAGCCGTGTTTGGCTGGTGGCGTCCGCGCATCGTGTTGCCCGCCTGGCTCGCCGCGGCCCCGTCGCGTCAGCGCGAACTCGCCATTGCGCACGAGCGTTCGCATGTCGAAGCGCGTGATCCGCAGCTGCTCGGCATCGCGCTCACACTGCTGGTCATCATGCCCTGGAACCCCGCGCTGTGGTGGCAGCTGCGCCGCATCCGGCACGCCATCGAAGTGGACTGCGATACGCGAGTCCTGCGTCGCGGCCACGACGTGCTGGAGTACGGCGAAGCGCTGTTGACGTTGGGATTGCGCAGGTCGCAGCGCCACGGGCTGATGGCGGCGAGCGATTCATCTCGGTCATTGCTGGAACGGAGGATCACGATCATGTCATCACAACCCACTCGCTGGAGCCGCCTCACGGCTGGCTTGTTGCTGGGCGTTGCGCTGTGCGCCGCGGCCGCGGCCGCTGAACTCGCGCCAGCTCCCGCCCCACCTCCCGCCCCCGCAGCCGCGCCGGGCGTGTCGCGCACAATGCCAGCACTGGCCGCACCGCCTGCACCACTTGCACCGCGCGTGCTCCCAGCGCTCCCAGCGCTCCCTGCGCTCCCCGCTCCGCCGGCGCCACCGCCCCCGCGGCTGCCGGCACTTGCGGCACTTCCAGCCGTTGCACCTCTGCCGCCGGTTGCCGCCATCGCACCGGTCGCGTCGGTCGATTCGGAAGAGGAGTCCGCCGACGACGCAGTGGACTCGGCGAAAGCCGAGGCCGAGGAGGCCGCCGAGCGCGCCGCCGAGCTCAAGAACGATGCCGAAGAGGCGGAAAAGGCAGCGCAGGAAGCGATGAGTGATGCGCGCGAACAGCAAGCGCAGGCCGAGGATGCGAAGCGCGAAGCGGAAGCCGCCGAGGCCGAAGCACAGGCGCGCAAGCAGGCGGCCGAAGCCGCCGCCGCGCAATCGTCCAGCCGGGCCAATTGACGGACTAGCCGAATCGCGGCGCGAAGCGGCGTCCTGCTACGGTCGAACGCTGAACATTCATGGCGCCAGCAGGAATTGCATGATCTCGCGCATGACGCGCTGTCGCTGGTTGGTCTGGAACAGGAATTGCGCATGCGCCGTTCCGGGGACAATGACCAGCCGCTTCGGTTGCGGCGCCCGGGCATATTGAGCGCGAATCCCCGGCAATCGCGGTCCGTCGTCGTTTGCATCGTCGCGCGCGACGATGAACAGGCTCGGGCATTTGAGCTTTGCCGCGTCGCCATCGGGCGCGGCGCCCAGCAGCACCAGCCGATGCACGAGGCCCCGCGGCGAGGCGATGATGGCAGCGCCCGCGGCGCTCCCGCCCATGCTGGCGCCCACCACGTCGATCTTGCGCGCACCGTGCTCGTGCAGCCAGGAAATCGCGGCCAGCACGTCGAGCTGGAGCGGAGCCGTTTCGGGATTCATTTGCCCGGGGCCGCGCGATTTTCCGAAGCCGCGAAAGTCGAAAGCCAGCACGCGGAAGCCCGCCACTTCCAGCGCCTGTGCCTGCTCGTGCCAGCTCTCCTTGTTGCGCCTGCCGCCGTGCGCCAGCACGACGGCGTGCGTACCCGAGCCGTACTCGTGGGCGTAAATCAGCCCGCCGTCCGCGGTCGGGAAGGAAACGGATTGCTGCGCAAACAACGTGACCGGTAGCAGCAACAACGCGAAAACTATCGCGAGGCAGCGGCGGACAGGACGCGGTTTATCCACGGGCAGTACGCCGTCAGAGCAGCAGTTCGATTTCCAGGAACGCGAATTCGAATTCATTGGCGTTCACCACGTTGTGTTCGACGCCGGCGCGGCGCGCATACGGAATGTGCGCGCGCAAGTCGGCGATGCGGCTGGCGCCGCCGGGCTCCTCGAGCAACAATTTGCCATCCAGCAGCGGCACCACGACGTAGTCGTGCTCGTGGCGGTGCCAGCCGGTCTCCGCGCCGGGCGCAAAGCGAAATTCCGTGGCGCGCACCTGCGCTTCGTCGATGCGCAGCGTGGCAGTCGCCGGCGCGCGTTCACTGGACATGATCAGGCCTGCTGCTTGCCGCGATAGACCATGTATACGTCAGCCCGCTCGTACAGGGAAGCATGGTGCGGTGGCGCATGTTCGAAGCCCGCGGACTCGTACAGGCTGATCGCCGGTTTCAGCACGCTGTTGGTCTCGAGGAACAGCAGCCGGCCGGGACGTGCCATGAACGCGCCGATGCACGCATCGAGAAGCTTGCGGCCGATGCCGAGTCCCTGGCAGCCGGCAGTGACCGCCATCTTCGACAATTCGAAAACGCCATCGCCATCGTTGATCAATGCGCAGGTGCCGACGACCTTGCGATCGCGGCGCGCGATGAATATTGCGCCGCCGTTGCGGATGATCGCGCCAGGGTTCGATAGCACCTGTTCGTCGATTGGCTCGACCCGAAAATACTTCTGCAACCATTCGAAGTTCAGTCGCTTGAAGTCGGCCGCGTGCCGCGGGGCGAATGGCAGAACCCGGACTTCGTGCCCCGAGTCGAGTCGCGTGCGGATGCGCGCGGCGAAGCCGCGGGTGGCCAGCGCGCCATCGATCGCTGTCAGTGGCGCAGAGATGGGTTGCGTCACCTCAAGGTCGGCGACCGCTGCGATGATGGCCCCCCACACGGGATCGAGCCGCCGCATGAGCGTGGCGCCGCGACGCGACAGGCTGAGCAAACGCCGCCGGTCGTCGGCCGGGTCGGGCCACTCGCGCACGACCTCGTGCGACAGGAGCTTCCGGCTCATCTGGCTCACTGCCGGGTGGCTCTGGCCCAGCAGCAGCGCCAGCTCGGAAATGCCGAGCCGCCCGCGGTCACGCAGCAGGAACAAGATCGGAAAACAGCGCGAGGGCAGCTCGACGCCTGCTTCGCGGTACACCTCGTCGACGCCAGCATAGAGCGCCTCGCTGACCTTGCGCAGGCGCGTGCCCAGCAACAAGGTTCCATAGCCATGCAGGTTCGCCACCGTAATTTCCTCCGCCTGCCAGAATATCCGTAAGTGCTTACGGATATCAAGCCCGAATTGTAGCGCAAGAAGCGGAGTGCGGCACCCGGCGAGCTCAGCCAAAGTGCACGCACACGTCACCGGAGAAACCGCCATGGATTTCAGGATCGTCGCACTGCCAGTCGCATCGTTCGCACCGTTATTCGGATTGCCGGAGACTGAACTCGCCGCGCGCGGCGTGAAGCGCGTGGTGGCCGACCGGCAGCCGGGATTTCCCTGCCGCGTGAGCCTGCGCGACGCCGCGCCGGGCGAATCGTTGCTGCTCCTGAACTACGAACACTTGTCCTCGTCTTCACCGTATCGTTCATCGCACGCGATCTTCGTGCGCGAAAACGCTGTTGAATGCGTGCCACGTGTCAACGAAATACCGGACGTGCTCGCCCGGCGGCTGCTGTCGGTGCGCGCATTCGACGCCGCAGGCATGATGCTGGAGGCCGACGTCACCGAAGGCTCGCAAGTGGCGCCGCTGATCGCCCGCTACCTCGATGACGAGCGCGTCGGCTTCGTGCATATCCACAACGCGCGGCCGGGCTGCTACGCCGCGCAAGCCGTGCGCGCCTGAGGATAGAACCGGACACGCCGCACGCCATACCCACGGTATAGTCCCGTGCAATTGGAGTCAGCATTTGGCCAGGTACCGAGCCGACCGCAGCAGCATCCGCGCGCCTCTCCTGCTGGCGGTGCTCGCGCTGCTCACTGCATTGACGGCGTGCAAGCCGCGACCCCCGGCGCGCGTGGCCGTGCCGGCCGCAGCCACGCCAGAGGGTGGCAC
>JBOHZW010000156.1:0-15633 GCA_050738715.1 Steroidobacteraceae bacterium
TGATGCAGCTGGTGCTCGAGCCGGGCTTCTCCACCGCCACTGCGCTGACGCAGCAGGCCGGCCGCGGGGTCGGCATGGACGTGGTGGCGGTCGAGATCAAGAAACTCGGCGGCGCGCTGCACATGGAGAGCAAGCCGGGCCAGGGCACGCGCTTCACGATCCGGCTGCCGCTGACACTGGCGGTGAGCCACGCGCTGGTCGTGCGCACCGGCGATGAGTATTACGCGCTGCCGCTGCCGACCATCGAGGGCGTCGTGCGCCTGCCGCGCGAGGAAGTTTCCGCGCACCTGCGCAGCGAGAGCGCCACGTTTTCATACGGCGAGCACAAGTATCGGCTGCAGCCGCTGGCGCTGTACGTCGGCATGGAAGCGGCGCCGCTTCCGGAAACCGATGCGGCGATTCCGATCGTACTGGTGCGGGCCGGCGAACATTCCACGGGCCTGGTCGCCGACGAGCTGATCGGAAGCCGCGAGATCGTCGTCAAGCCATTGGGGCCGCAGATTGCTTCGATCCGCGGCATTTCGGGCGCGACGATCCTGAGCGACGGCCGCGTCGTCGTGATCCTCGACATCGCGGCGCTGGTGCGCGCCGAATGGCGTGTGCGCGCCGCGCCGACACCGCTGCGTGAACGCGGCGACCGACGCACGTTTGCGCTGGTGGTCGATGATTCGATCACCGTGCGCCGCGTGACGCAGCGACTGCTCGAACGCAACGGCATGCGTGTCATGACGGCGCGCGACGGGGCCGATGCGGTGGCGCTGCTGGCCGACAACGTGCCGGACATCATCCTGCTCGACATCGAGATGCCGCGCATGGACGGCTATGAAGTGGCCGCGCAGGTGCGCGCGGATCCGCGCCTCGCCGGCGTGCCGATCATCATGATCACCTCGCGCGTCGGCGACAAGCACCGCGCGCGCGCCATTGAGTTGGGCGTCGACGACTACCTCGGCAAGCCTTACCAGGAAAGCCAATTGATCGACGCCATCGCGCCGCTGGTCGCTCGCCGTCGCTCCGTGCAGGCGGCCGGCGCTTCGCGATGAGCGAGACCGGCAGTGAAATCTACAGCCTGCTGGTGCCGCTCGGCACCGGTCGGCTGCTGGTGCCGCGCGCTTGCGTGGCCGAGATCACCGGTTACCAGGCAGCCTCGGCAATGGTGGGCGCGCCGCCCTGGTACCTGGGATTGATCAACTGGAACGGACGCCACGTGCCGATGGTTTCGTTCGAAGGCGTCTGCGGACAGCCCGTGCCGGTGCCCGGAGCGCGCGCGCGGCTCGTCGTGCTGCATGCGCTCGGCGATCGGATCGATGCCGGCGCCTACGCGATAGTCTCGCAGGGCTTTCCGCAGCTGGTGCGTGTCAGCGCCGAGGTCATCCAACCTGACATGAGCGCATCGGTCCCCGAGGACGATCCGGTTGTGTGCCGCGTGCGCATGCTGAACGAGTCGCCGTGGATTCCCGATCTGGAGCGGCTCGAATCGATGATCGCCGACGAGACGACCGTAGCGCATCCCTGATGGGCTCCCAGGCGCGCCGCGTAAAGCAGTCAAACGCGACGCACCCAGAAGCGCCACGCCATGCGTCGGGGCGCGCAATCACTCTCTAGTTATAATCTGGCAATGTCACGGGTCCAGCACTTGGCACTCGTATTCGCAACGTGTGGCGCTCTCGCCGCGTGCGGCGGCGGAGGCGGGGGCGGCACTTCGCCGCCCGTATTCATGACGACCGGCCCCGCGGTGCGGGTCACGGAGACCAGCGGCGATGGATCGATGCTGCTGTCAGCGCGCGCGCCGGTTTCATTCGGAACCGGCGGCAGCGCTGCCGCGCAGCTCATCAATGTCGATGAGTCGATTCAATACCAGGTGCTCGACGGACTCGGTGCTTCGCTGACCGACTCATCGGCGTTCGTCATCCGCAACGATCTCGATGCCACGCAACGCGCCGCCTTGCTGCAGGATCTGTTCGGCCCGGCGCCGGGAATCGCCTTGAGCATCCTTCGCCAGCCGATGGGCGCCAGCGATTTCGCGGTGAACGGCAACTACAGCTACGACGACGTGGCCGCAGGGATGACCGATCCGCAGCTCAGCGCATTCTCGATCGCGCACGACGAGATCGATATCGTCCCAACGCTGCAGCAGGCTCTCGCAATAAATCCTGCGCTCAAGCTATTCGCCGTGCCGTGGAGTGCGCCGGCCTGGATGAAAACCTCCGGCACGATGAACGGCGGCGGCCTTGACACAACGTTCCTGCCGCAACTTGCGCAGTATTTCCTGCGCTTCCTGCAGTCCTACCAGCAGGATGGCATCGCCATCTACGCGATCTCGATGCAGAACGAGCCGCTCAATTCGACCAGCGCGTATCCGAGCGCGAACGTGCCGGCCGACATCGAGGCGGACTTCATTGCCAACGACTTAGGTCCCACGCTTGCAGGGGCGGGGTTCGACACGGTGAAGATCCTCGGCTACGACCACAACTGGGACAACACCTCGTATTCCGAATCGTTGCTCGCGAGCGCGGCCGCGCCGTACCTGGCCGGCAGCGCGTTTCATTGCTACGCAGGCGATGTCGGCGCGCAGTCGACGGTACACGCAGCGTTCCCGGACAAGGACATCTGGTTCACCGAGTGCAGCGGCACGGTAGGATCGGACTTCGCTGCCGACCTTGTCTGGAACACGCGCAACCTGCTGATCGGTGCAACGCGCAACTGGGCGCGCGGCGTCTCGTTGTGGAACCTCGCGCTGGACCAGGACTCAGGTCCCACCAACGGCGGCTGCATGGGTTGCCGGGGCGTCGTGACGATCGACCCACGCACGACGCCGGCGACGATCACGCGCAACGTCGAGTATTACTCGCTCGGGCAATTGTCGCGGTTCGTGTCGCCCGGCGCGCGGCGAATCGAATCAAACTCGTTTGCCAACGGCGGTATCGAGGATGTCGCCTTCCAGAATGCCGACGGATCGATCGTGCTGCTGGTGCTGAATCCTGCGCAGGCGACGCAATCTTTTTCAGTCGCCTGGCACAACACTCGCTTCGACTACAGCCTGAGCGCGCAATCGGTGGCCACTTTCGTCTGGTCGCCGACGTGAAGGCCCGCAACGTGATTTGGCGATTCCCGTTTACGATCATGTGCGTGCTGTCGCTGGGCTGCGCCGCGGGCCGCATCGCTGTGGGCGCTGGCGCATGCGAGGACCTGCGCGCTTTCAAGCTGGATGGCGGCGAAATCACCAGTAGCGTCATCGATCACGATGAGCAGGCGGGCGCGTTTTGTCGCGTGTCCGTGCACCTCACGCCGACGTCTGCCTCGTCGATCCGGAGCGAGGTCTGGCTGCCGTTGCGGCCGCACTGGAACGGCAAGTTCGAGGGTGTCGGCAATGGCGGCCTCGCCGGCGACATTCCTTATGCAACTCTCGCCGCAGGACTGCGCCGCGGCTATGCAACGGCGGCGACCGACACCGGCCACGACAATGCTGCGGGTGTTGGGCGCTTCGCGCTGGGCGCTCCCGGGAAAATCGCGGACTACGGGCATCGCGCTATACACGTCACGGCCGTGGCGGGCCAGGCGATCACTGCGAAGTTTTACGGACGAGGGCCGCAGCATCGCTACTTCGTCGGCTGCTCGCAGGGCGGCCAGGAAGCGTTGATGGAAGCGCAGCGTTATCCGGCCGACTACGATGGAATTGTCGCGGGCGACCCGGACTACAACCAGACGCATCACGAAGTCGGTGCGCACCTGTGGGTCGTCGATACGCTCTACGGCGCCGGCGGCGCCGCGCTCGGCGAACCACAGGCGAAGCTCATCGGCGCCGCGGTCAACCGCGCCTGCGATGCGCTCGATGGCGTCGCCGACGGCGTGCTCGAAGACCCGCGTCGCTGCCGGTTCGACGTGGGCGTGCTGCAGTGCCGTGGCCCCGATGCGCCCGATTGCCTCAACGCTGCGCAGGTGCAGGCCGTGCGCAAACTGTGGGCGGGTCCTGATGAAAAAATCGGCGCGGGTTACTACCCCGGGCTGGAGCGAGGTGGAGAGGCCGAACTATGGGGCGGCTGGATCAGCGCGCCGACGCCCGAGGACAACACGCACGGCGCGCTCGGTCTGCCGTTCTTCCGGTTTTTCGTCTACGGCGACGCGGCCTGGGATTTTCGCAGCTTCGATTTCCACGCCGCTCCTGCGCGCATCGATGCGATGCTCGGCGAGGCGCTCGATGCGACCGACGCCGACCTGCGTCCGTTCCATCGGCAGGGCGGCAAGCTGATTCACTTTCACGGCTACAGCGATCCGGACATTCCGCCGCGCGCGAGCATCGAGTATCACGACCGCGTCGTGGCGAATTACGGCGCAAACGCCGGCGATTTCTACCGGCTTTTCATGGTGCCGGGCATGGGCCACTGCGGTGGCGGGCCCGGACCCAACAACTTCGACATGCTGGCGGCGCTCGAGCACTGGGTCGAGCACGGCGCTGCGCCGCAGCGCATCGTCGCCGCTAAGTTCCTGGACGACGACCCGCGCCGGGCATTGCTGCGTACGCGGCCGTTGTGCCCATACCCGGCCACGGCGCATTATCGGGGGCGGGGCGGCCCGGACGAGGCGCGGAATTTCGACTGTGGCTCGGGCGCGACACCACATTGACACGCCGGAGCGGCACCGGTAAATTCCGGCACAGGAAAGTGGGAAGGTTTCCATTCGCGGTGCTGGCGCACCGCAGCGGGCGCGGAAACGCTCGATTGGATGCCTTTCCAACCACAACCGGGGGGAAGCAAGATGAAGATTCGCGTAAGCGGCTCGCCACAGAAGCATGGGCCCGCCCATGCCCGAGCATCGACGACCAGCATCGCCACTGCGGTTGCCGCAATTCTGTCGGCCAGCGCGGGTACAGCGCTGGCGCAGGAAGCGTCGCCAACCGCGCAGCAACCGGCTGCCAGCAGCGACCAGCTTGAGACCGTCGTCGTCACGGGTATTCGCCACGCGATCGAAACGTCCGTCGCAGCCAAGAGGAAATCCGACTCGATCGTCGAGACGATCTCGGCCGAGGACATTGGCAAGCTGCCTGACGTCAGTATTGCCGAATCGCTGGCGCGCCTGCCGGGCCTCACGGCACAACGCGTCAACGGCCGCGCGCAGGTGATTTCGATCCGCGGCCTGGCGCCCCGCTATGCGTCCACGCTGCTGAACGGCCGCGAGATGGTCAGCACCGGCGACAACCGCTCCGTGGAGTACGACCAGTTTCCGTCGGAGCTGATCAACGGCGTGACCGTCTACAAGACGCCCGATGCCACATTGGTTGGCATGGGCCTGTCGGGCACCGTAAACCTGCAAAGCGTCCGTCCGCTCGATTTCCACTCGCGCCAGGTTGTGTTCAATGCCCGCGGCGAGACCAATTCGAACGGCCAGCTCAACGCCGACACCAGTTCACGAGGCGCGCGCTTGAGCGCCTCGTACATCAATCAGTTTGCAGACAACACAGTTGGCGTGGCGCTGGGAATTGCATACCTGAATACGCCGCAACAGGAAGAGCACTACAAGTCGTGGTGGTGGGCGGACACGGCGGCGTGGGGCGCCGCCATTTGCCAGAACGGCAACCCTTGCGGTGGCGGCACGGATCCAGGCACGCCGATCAGCGCCATCGGGCTGATGGGCCTCGAAGCCGGAGCGGCATCGACCAAGCAAGCGCGCACCGGCCTGATGGCGGTGATCGAATGGAAGCCGAGCGACAATGTGCATAGCACCGTCGACCTGTACTACTCGAAGTTCGATCAGGTGGAGAACCGTCGCACGCTGATGTCCGATTTCAGCACCGCCGACAGCGGCTGGGGCGGCGCGTACTACACCAATCCGACCACCAGCTCATTCGAGGGCAATACCGTCATCACCGGCGGCAATCTCGTTGGCCTGCATCCGGTTGACCTGAGCACGTTGAACAAGCGCCAGGACACAATCAAGGCCGCTGGCTGGAACCTGCAAGTTGGAATGGGCAATTGGACCGGCATCGCCGATCTCAGCTATTCCAAGGCGCACCGCGACGAACAGAATGCCGAGCTGGAGGCCGGCTCGGCCGACGCGTCCGGCGCGCTGCCAGTAAGTTTCAACGACCTGCGCATTGCGACCGGTTCAGGCCGCACGACTCTGACGCCGTCGATCAACTACTCCGATCCCAGCGTGAACGTGCTCAGCGATCCTGCGGGCTGGGGCCGCGATGGGCGCACTGAATTCCCGCGCGTCGATGACGAACTGAAGTCGATACGCTTCGGCCTCAAACGCGACCTGCCCGGCATATTCAACGCTTTTGAAGTGGGCGTGAACTACTCGGATCGGTCCAAGGACTACAGCCGCACGGAAGAGTATTACTTCCTGAAGAACAACCGAGCGCCCATCTCGGTGTCTTCCGACCTGCTGCTGCGACCGACCTCACTGTCCTTTGGCGGCATACCGGGCAACCTGATGGCTTTCAATTTCTTCGGCGTGCTGGGCAAGTACTACGACGTGCAGATCCCGCCTGAGCTGCTGCAGAACATTCCCAGCCGAGTCTGGTCGGTCAATGAAAAAGTAACCACTGCATACGCCAAGTTGGGCATCAACACGGCGACCGCGGTCCCCATCCACGGCAACATCGGCGTGCAGGTGGTGCATGCCAAGCAGGCTTCCACCGGCTTCTACTTCGAGTCGATCGGCCAGGACCTGTTGCCCTTGAGCGGCGGCAAGACCTATACAGACGTGATCCCGAGCCTGAACCTGGTATTCGATGTCACTCCCAATACCTACGTGCGTTTCGGCTTCGCCAAGGAACTCGCGCGGCCGAACATGGAAGACATGAAAGCCGGGCTGGGCGTCGATGTCGACGACAATCCGCCGCACAACTGGTCAGCCAGCGGCGGCAATCCCGGCCTGGAGTCCTGGCGCTCGGACGCGTACGACATCTCGCTTGAACATTATTTCGGCAAGTCCAGCTACATCTCGGTCGCGACCTTCTACAAGAACCTGAAGAACTTCGTCTACACGCAACAGATTGCCTTCGATCCGAACGGGCTGGTCAATCCAAAGCCGCAGTTCACGCCTGGCTGCACGCCGGGCTGCTTCCTGTCAACGCTCGCAAACGGCCATGGCGGCCTGGTCGCGGGGCAGGAATACACCCTGTCGTACAGCCTCGGCAATTTTTCGCCGAAGCTGGACGGATTCGGCGTGATACTGAGCGCTTCGGATACGCGCAGTTCGCTGCATGAGGAGAACAACCCGACCGTACCGCTGGACGGACTGTCGGGGCAGGCCAACAGCCTGACGGGATACTATGAGCAGTACGGATTCTCCTTCCGGGTCAGCGAACACCACCGCTCGAAATTCCAGACGATCGTACGCGGCACCTTTGGCGATGCGGCGACTTCCGCGATCCTGGCCGAAACCATCACCGACATGCAGATGGGTTACTCGTTTGAGCACGGTAGCCTCAAGGGGCTGCAGTTGCTGTTCCAGGTCAACAACATCGGCAATGAACCCTACCGCACGCAAGTGGGCATCTCGGTGGGCGGCGCCAACCCCACCGCGCTGATGCCCGAGCGCTACACGACCTTCGGCCGCGAATACCTGCTCGGAGCGACCTACAAGCTGAACTAGGGCTGTCAACGTCCCGGGGCGCGTTGCAAACGGAAAGTTGCAACGCTCCCCGGGAGCAGATCGTAGTGGAAGCTGTGATCAGCGATGCGCACCGAAAATGCGCGCTCGTCGGTGGCGCTGTTCAATACCAGCAGAATCAGCGAGCCGTCATCGGCATTGCGAAAGGCGACGCTCTGCAGGCCATCTACCATCGCGGTCGATTCGATGCGCCTGGCGCCAGTGCGTACGAACCGGCTCAGGTGCGCGAGGCTGTAGTACTCGACGTTGCGCTTGACTTGACCGGTGACGGAGTCGACCGTGATGACGCCGCGGCAGTTCTTGCAACCGCCGGCGTGCGGACCGTGGCGCTCATCAAGCGCGAGGTTCCACAGGATCACGCCCTTCGCCCAGCCGCGGGTCGATCCGATCATCAGGTGCCCGACGAATTGCTTGAGGGCCTCGCTCCAGCGGGGCGACCATCCGCCGCCGGAACATTCGGTCAGATAGGCATCCTTGTCGGGAAACGCCTCGTGTACCTCCTGCTGAGCCTGGACCTCGCCGTAGTAGCAATGCCAAGCAACGCCGGAGATGTAGCGGGCGGCTTCCGGGTCCGCGAGCACTTCGAGTGGCGCCTCGGGCTTGTCCCAGTTGTGATCCCAGTCGAGGATCAGCGGCGCGTGCATGTGCTCAGCCAGCCGCGGCCCCAGGAAGTCACTGATAAAACGCGCACGCGAAGCGGGATCGAACAGCATGCCCGGATAATCCTTCGGCTCGAAGCCGGGCTCGTTCTGCACGGTCAGCGCGTAGATCGGCACGCCGGCCTGCGCGCTGGCGTCGGCGTAGCGCAGCAGATAGTCGGCGAACGCACCGTACGCCTCCGGCTTGAGCTTGCCGCTCACCAGGTTTCCCGAGTCCTTCATCCAGCCTGGTGCACTCCACGGTGAGGCCACGACCTTGAGCTGCGGATTGACCGCGCGCGCGGCGTGTAGGAGCGGCGTCAACTGCGTGTGATTGGCATCCAGCGCAAAATGCGCGAGCGTCGGATCGGTCTCGCCGGGCGGGCGATCGTCGAGGCTGTAGTGCGAAGCCGAGAAATCGGAGGCGCCGATGGGCACGCGCACAAAACTCAGGCCGATGCCCGGCGGCGGCCCGAACAATTCGCGCATCAGCAATTTGCGCTTGGCAGGCTTGAGCCTCTTGTAGATAACGGTCACTGTTGCGTCCGTAACTGCGGCGCCAAAGCCAACCATCTCCTGGTAGCGCGTATTCGGATCCATGTCGATTACCAACGGACGCAGCGGTTGGTCGCCCAGCTTCAGATCGGCTTCGCGCGCCAGCAGCATGGATCGATCCGGAGTGGTAACCCACACCTGCACGGCAGTCAGTAGTGCCACCGGCGGCGCAGGCGCGGGAGCAATCACGGGTGCTGGCGGTGGCGCGAGCGGCGTGTGCGACGGCGGGGCGGGACTGCTGCGGCAGCCGCTCAAGGCGCCGGCGAGCAATGCCAGCGCCAGCGCCGTGGCTTGTGCAGTTCTCAAACGGCCTCTGCCGCGCAATGCTGCGCGATGAAATCGCGATGCGTGGGCATGACCTCAACGCAGCGTCGGATTACCGACTCGATGTTGCCGAGAAAACTCGTGATCATCTCAGGTGTCTCCAGGTCGGCCAGCGGGTCGTAACCCTGCGGCATGATGCGCTGGCCGATCATGACCTGCAGCCAGTTCTCCTCGGTGAACAACTCGTCATTTTCGCGGAAGATCCGGCCGTTCGCCCTGAACAACTCGATCTTGTGCGCTAGCGTATCCGGAATGTCCATGTTGCGGCAGTACTTCCACATCTCGGAATCATCGCGCTCATTGGCCTTGTAATGCAGGATGATGAAATCGCGGATCCGCTCAAATTCGAAATCGGCGGCGCGGTTGAACTGCTCGGTCTCCGCAGCATTGAAGCCGAAATGCGGAAACAGCCGCATCAGCCGCAGCAATGTCGATTGGATCAGGTGGATGCTGGTTGATTCCAGCGGCTCGAGAAAGCCGCCCGCCAGGCCGATCGCCACGCAGTTGCGGTTCCATATCTGGCGCCGCTTGCCGGGCAGGAACGGAATCACGCGCGGTGCGGCTGTCGGCTTGCCATCAAGTTGACCGAGCAGCACGGCAGTTGCCTCGTCCTCGCTCATGTAGTGGCTCGCGTACACGTGGCCATTGCCGGTGCGGTGCTGCAGGGGAATGCGCCACTGCCAGCCGCAGCGGTGTGCCGTCGAGCGGGTGACTGGCAGCAGCACGGGCGCCGATTCGCACGGCACTGCGACGGCCCGGTCGCATGGCAGCCAGTGATTCCAGTCATCGTAGCCGGTGCGCAGCGCCTGCTCGATCAGCAGCCCACGGCTGCCCGAACAATCGATGAACAGGTCGCCTGCGATCCGCTCGCCGCTGGCCAGCAGCACCGATTCGATGAAGCCATCCGGCTCGCGCAGCTGCGAGTCGACGATGCGGCCTTCGCTGCGCACCACGCCGCGTGCTTCGCTGTAGCGGCGCAGGTAGCGCGCATACAGGCTGGCGTCAAAGTGGAACGCGTGCGTTATGTCGGCGAGCGGTGAATTTTTCATGTCGGGCCGGCTGCGCATGAACTTCGCCTCGCGCGGCGCGACCGTGTTGATCGAGTATTCGCCGAGCGCGGGTGCCGTGCCGAGCTGCCGCTGGCGCAGCCAGTACTGGTAACAGCGCACCGGTCCCAGCTCCTGCCCGATGCGCCCAAAGCCATGTATGTAGCGATCGCCCAGCCGACACCAGTCGACGAACTCGATGCCGAGCTTGAAACTGCCCTGCGTCTGACGGATGAAATCGTCCTCGTCGAGCTGCAGTGCCGTGTTGAAGGCCCTGATTGGCGGAATGGTCGCTTCGCCAACGCCAATGGTGCCGATCTCATCCGATTCGATCAGGCGGATGTGATAGCCGCGCGTGAGCATCCTGGCGAACAGCGCCGCGGACATCCAGCCAGCCGTGCCGCCGCCGACAATCACGATGTTGCGTACCGGTGCCAGCATCGTGGTTCGCGCCTCAGCCATCGCCCGCCGCGCAATTGCGGGCGATGAATTCGCGGTGCAAGGGCATGATGTCCACGCAACGCCGGATGACGGTCTCGATGTCGCCGAGGTAGCGCGTGATCAGGTCAGGTGAAAGCATGTCGACCAGCGGATCGTAGCTGCGCGGAACGATGTGCTGGCCAATCATCACCTGCAGCCAACTCTCCTCGGCGAACAATTCATCGTTTTCGCGGAAGATGCGCCCGTTGACGCGGAACAGGTCGATCTTGCGCTGCAGGGTCTCGGGTATCGGCATCGTGCGGCAATAATCCCACATCGGCGCGTCGTTCCGTTCGGTCGCCTTGTAATGCAGGATGATGAAATCGCGGACGCGCTCGTACTCGAATTCGGACTCGCGGTTGTACAGGTCGATTTCGGTCTGGTTGAACTCGTGGTGCGGGAACAGCCTGGTCAGCCGCATGATGGCGGTCTGGATCATGTGGATGCTGGTCGATTCGAGCGGCTCGAGGAATCCGCCCGCCAGACCAACGGCGACGCAATTGCGACTCCAGGCCAGGCGGCGCCGGCCGGGCTGGAACGGAATCGTGCGCGGCGCAGCCAGCGGCTCCCCGTCGAGGTTGCCGAGCAGGATCGCGGTCGCTTCGTCCTCGCCCATGAAGCGGCTCGAATACACATGGCCATTGCCGGTGCGGTGCTGCAGTGGAATGCGCCATTGCCAGCCGGCGCGGTGGGCCGTCGAACGGGTCATCGGCAACAGCACCTGGTCCGACACGCAGGGAACGGCAATCGCGCGATCGCAGGGTAGCCATTGGCTCCAATCCTCGTAGCCCGTATGCAGTGCCTGCTCGATCAACAGACCGCGCGTTCCAGAACAATCGATGAACAGGTCGCCTGCGACGCGCTCGCCACTTTCCAGCACCACCGCATCGATGAAGCCGTCGTGCGCGCGCAGTGGCACGTCGACGATCCTGCCTTCGGTGCGCACGACGCCGCGCGCCTCCGCGTACTGGCGCAGGAATCGCGCATACAGGATGGCGTCGAAATGAAAGGCGTAGGCGATGTCGGCCAACGGCGAATCCTTCATGTCCGGACGGCTGCGCATGAACTTCGCCTGCCGTGGTGCCGCCGTGTTGATCGAATAGTTGGCCAGATCAGCAGCCTTGCCCAGCAATCGCTGACGCAACCAGTACTGGTAGCATTTGAACGCGCCCCAGTCCTGGCCGATCCGGCCGAAGCCGTGCACATAGGCATCGCCCAACCGGCCCCAATTAATGAATTCAATGCCGAGCTTGAACGTGGCCTGCGTCTTGCGCATGAACTCGTTCTCATCGAGATCGAGCGCCTTGTTGAACTTGGCGATGACCGGAATCGTGGCTTCGCCCACGCCGACCGTTGCGATCGCGTCGGATTCCACCAGCCGGATCTGGTAGCCCGTCGTCAGCGCCTTCGACAGCAGCGCGGCCGTCATCCAGCCCGCCGTTCCGCCGCCGACGATGACGATGCGCCGCACCGGGGAATTCAATGGCTGCTGCTCTGGCATGTGAGTTAGCGGCCGATTCAGCGCCGCCGCCCATCCGCGCTGCAGAACATCGATACCTTCCGCACATCGACCGCGAACGCAACGGTATCGCCCGCGCGGTAGCTGTGTTCGCCTTGCGCGAGCGCCGACCAGCTCTCGCCATTGCAGTCGAACCACAGCACCTGGTGATTCCCCATCGGTTCGACCAGCGTCACCACACAGGACAAGTTCGTGCCCACTTGCGCGCGCAGATGCTCGGGCCGAATCCCCAGCACCGCGGCCTCGCCGTCAATCGGAGCGGCACCATCGAAGTCGTAGTCGCCCAAGTCCACCTCAAGGCCCGCGGTGGAAAATCTCAAGCCCGATGCACTGGTTCTGATCGTGCCATTGCAAAAATTCATCGGTGGCGCACCGATGAATCCAGCGACGAAGCGGTTGGCCGGCCGTTCATACACTTCGGCGGGTGTACCGAGCTGCTGGATGCGTCCGTTGTAGAGCACGGCAATGCGCGTGGCCAACGTCAATGCCTCGACCTGGTCGTGCGTGACGTAGATCATCGTGGACCTAAGCCGCTGGTGCAGCAGCTTCAGTTCGCGGCGCAGCGTGGCGCGCAGGTTGGCATCTAGGTTCGACAGCGGCTCATCGAGCAGGAACACGCGCGCATCGCGCACCAGCGCGCGTCCGATTGCGACGCGCTGGCGCTGTCCGCCCGAGAGCTGCGCGGGCTTGCGCGACAGCAGCGGTTCGAGCTGCAGCAGCGCCGCGGCGCGTTGCACGCGCTGCTGCACTTCGGCGCGCGGCATGCCGCGTGCGCGCAGTCCGAACGACAGATTCCCCGCCACCGACATGGTCGGATACAGCGCATACGACTGGAACACCATGCCGATGTTGCGCTCGCGCGGCGTGGCCCAGGTTGCATCGACGCCGTCGATCTCGATGTGGCCGCCGCTGGTTTCGAGGAGGCCGGCCATCGCGTTCAGTAGCGTGGATTTTCCACAGCCCGATGGCCCCAGCAGCACCAGGAACTCGCCATCGGCCACGTCGAGATCGAGCGCGTCGATCACCGCTTGCGCGCCGAGCGTCACGCTGAGATTGCGAACAGTCACGCTTGCCATTGACTTAGCCCCTGACCACGCCGGCGGCGATGCCGCGCACGAACCAGCGTCCCGACAGCACGTAGATCGAAAGCGGCACCAGCGAGGTCAGCAGCGTTGCGGCCATGTCGACGTTGTAGAGTTTCGTGCCGGTGGTCGTGTTGACCAGGTTGTTCAGTTGCACCGTCATCGGCAGGTGCTCGCGGCCCGCGAACACCAGGCCGAGGATGTAGTCGTTCCACACGCCGGTCGCCTGCATGATCGCCGCGACCACCAGCATCGGCACCGATAGCGGCAGCATCAGCAGCACGAAGATGCGCAGGAACCCGGCGCCATCGATCCGCGCGGCGAGGAACAGTTCGCGCGGCAGTGCCGCGAAATGATTGCGGAAGATCAGCGTCATGATCGGCATGCTGAAGATCACGTGCACGAGCACGATGCCGGCGAGCGAGCCGACCAGGTGAATGTGGCCCAGCATGCGCACCAGCGGAAACATCAATACCTGCACCGGAATGAATGCGCCGATCATCAGCAGGCCGAACATCACAGCGGCGCCGCGCGCCCGCCAATACGCGAGCGCATAACCATTCAGCGCACCGAGCGTGATGGCGATGATCGTGCTGGGTAGCACGATGCTGACGGAATTCCAGAAGCCGCCGCGGATGCCCTCACAGGCCACGCCGGTGCAGGCGCCGCTCCAGGCGGCGCGCCACGCATCGAGCGTCAGCTGCGTCGGCCAGCTGAACAAATGACCCAACCGTATCTCGTCCATCGGTTTCAGCGAAGTGAGGGCCATGACATACAGCGGCAGCAGGAAGAATGCCGCCGCGGACACGGCCAGTGCCGCCAGCCCCCACCACGCGGGGTCGTTGTAAACCCGCCGGGCGTTCATCGGTCCACGCGCAGTGCGCGGCGGCGCGCATGGTACAGCGGCGCGAGCAGCGCCACGGCAGTCAGCACCATGACCGTCGCACCCGCGGAGGCGAGTGCGATATTGGCGCGGCCGAACAGGTGATCCATGATGAATTTCGCCGGCACTTCGCTCGCCGTGCCGGGGCCGCCCTGCGTCATCGCGATGACCGCGTCGTAGAGTTTCACCGCTGCGGTCAGCAGCAGCAACGTGGCCGTGGCGAATGAAAACCTGAGCATCGGCACGACGATTGATGCGTGGATGCGCCACGCGGGTACGCCATCGAGCCGTGCCGCCCGCAGGATATCGGCATCGATTCCCCGCAGACCGGCCAGCAGGATTGCCATGACCAGTCCGGCGCACTGCCACACCGTTGCGATGACGAGCGTGTAGATGACGCGATCGGGGTCGATGAGCCAGTCGCAGCGAAAGGCCGCGAATCCCCAGCCGCGCACCGCCTGCTGGATGCCGAGCTCCGGATTGAGCATCCACTGCCAGATCAATCCGGTGGCAATAAATGACAGCGCGTATGGGTACAGGAACACGGCTCGCAGCAATGCGCCGCTCGATACCAACCGGTCGACCAACAGCGCCAAAAGGAATCCCAGCCCCAGGCATGCGAGGATGAACAGCGGCGTGTACACCGCCAGGTCGTAGAGCGAGTGCAGCCAGCGTTCATTGGCGAACAGCCGCTGGTATTGCGCGAGGCCGACAAAATCGTGCACCGGCAGGCTGCGCGAACTGCTCATCGAAATGCGCAGCGACCAGAGCATCGAGCCGAGGTAGACCACCACCGCGACAAGCGCCATCGGCAGCAGCGCAACATAGGCCGGATTCAGCGGCCGGCGCGCGGACCTGCTAAGCGCTGCGGTCGCCCTAATCACGCAGCGCCGCCGCGATGTTCCTCTGCACGGCGGCGACGTCGCGGTCGCGGTTCCAGTAGTCAGTCAGCACATCGGACATTGCGCCATTCTGGTCAGGTGTCAGGTAACTCTCGTCATTGCCGAGCTGGCGCGTGCGGTCCTTCATGATCGCAACGCCAATTTGCGCGCAGGCATCGAGTGCGTGCGTGTCAATGTCGCCGCGAATGGGAATCGAACCCTTGCGGCTGCTGAAGGCAAGTTGCGCAGCGGGCGCAGTGATGACGCCGGCCAGCAATTGCTGCGCGCGCAACGCTTGCGGGTCGCCGGTCTTCGGGAAGATGAACGCATCGCCCTGCACAATGTACGGAGAGCGCGCGCCAAAACCGGGAATGCAGCCATAGTCGCGCCCGGCTTGCTGGTGTGCGGTGGCGAACTCCGCCTTGACCCAGTCGCCCATGATCTGCACGCCGGCGCGGCCGGTGATCAGGAGCGCCGTCGCGTCGTTCCAGTTTCGGCCCGGAGAGCCGGCATCGATATAGGAATGCAGCCGCTTGAAGGTCGTCAGCACGGCGCGAAACGCCGGCGAAGCAATCGCGCGCGGATCTCGGTCGCGCAAGATGCGCAGGTAC
>JBOHZW010000157.1:0-3373 GCA_050738715.1 Steroidobacteraceae bacterium
GCCATGATGTTGTCCATCAGCCAGGCGTTCGAGGCGTTTATGATGCGCGGCGCGCGCCGCGATGCCGCGGATATCGGCGGCAACCATTCCGACATCGGCGGTGCCATGGTCAGCAGGTCTGTGCTGCGCACGTCCGGAAAGCCGGTCGGCGCCAGCGGTGACACGCCGGGTGGCAGGACAGCATCCGCGCCGACATCGCCACTCCCGCCTGCCGTGCCATCTGCTGCGACGGTCGGCGCCGTTGCGTTGACGACACCGTCGTCAGCGCAGGTGTCGCAGACCTCGCGCGGAGCGGCCGTCCAGACCGTCTGGCCCAGGCCGTTCTCGATGCGCTCGATGAAATACGGGTCGACCTTGTAGCCGCCGTTTGCAAACGCGGCATAGCCGGTCGCGACTTCGAGCGGCGTGGCGGGCAATGTGCCCAGGGCGAGCGTAAGGTTGTTCGGCATCGTCGAGCGATCGAAGCCGAAGCGCGATGCATATTCGAGGACGGCGTCGGTCCCGACCGCGCGCAACAGGCGGATCGAGACCAGGTTGCGCGAGTACACCAGCGCTTCGCGCAGACGCGTCGGGCCATTGAATTTGTGGCTGTCATTCTCGGGACGCCAGACCTGCTCAGTGCTGCCGTCGGCCAGTACGACCGGGGCATCCATGATGATGCTGGAGGGCGTAAAGCCATTCTCCAGCGCGCAGGAATACAGGAAGGGCTTGAAGCCGGAGCCGGGCTGGCGGCGCGCCTGCGTCACGTGGTTCCAGGCGTTGCTGAAGTAATCGAAGCCGCCGACCAGGGCGACGACCGCGCCGTCATGCGGATCGAGCGCCACGAGCCCGCCCTGCACCGTCGGAATCTGCGCGAGCTGCGCAGCGCCGTGATCATCGCTCACCACGTAGATGACATCGCCGCGGTGCAGAAGCGCATCGGCCTTGCCACTCGCGGCGCCGCCGCGCGCCCAGGACATGCCATCCCAGTCGATCTGCGCGAATCCGCTGCCGCGCACGTAGACGCGCGCCGCCGTGGGCGCCACCGAGACGACGACCGCCGCCTCGAGGTTGCCGACCTGCGAGAGATCGCCCAGCAGTGCCTCGAAATCCTGCGGCTGGGCGCTGTCGTTGAGCTGCACCCGGCGGATCACGCCGCGGTAGCCGTGGCGACGGTCGTATTCGATCAGCCCGAGGCGCAGTGCGCGGTTCGCGGCGGTCTGCAGGCGGCCGTCAATGGTGGTAATCGCGCGATATCCGGCATTAATGGCGCCTTCCCCGAAGCGCGCGACGACGAGCTGGCGGGCAATTTCGGCGACGTACGGGCCTTCGACCTCGAAGCTCGGGGCGTATTCGCGCGCGTTGATCTGCTCGGCCATCGCGCGCCGGGCGGTATCCGCATCGATGTAGTGCAGGGCCTGCATGCGCTGCAGCACGTAGTGGCGGCGTTCGGCTGCGCGCTGCGGGCTCGTGACCGGGTTGTAATGGGACGGCGCCTGCGGGAGGCCGGCAAGCATCGCCGCTTCAGCGACGGACAGGCGATTCAATGGCTTGCCGAAATACACTTCTGCCGCCGCGGCGACGCCATAGGCACGCTGGCCGAAGAAGATCACGTTGAGATAAGTCTCGAGGATTTCCTGCTTCGAAAAGCTTTGCTCCATGCGCAAAGTAAGGAAAATCTCCTGCAATTTGCGCGTCACATTCTTATCGCGCGTCAGGAACATGTTGCGCGCGGTCTGCATCGTGATCGTGCTCGCGCCCTGCGAGTAATCGCCGGTCGTCAGGTCGACGTAGATCGAGCGCAGCACGCTGAAATAATCGATGCCGCCGTGCTGGAAGAAACGGTCGTCCTCGGCAGCGAGGAAGGCTTCGCGCACGAGCTGCGGAATCTCGTCGTAGGTGACCGGAACGCGGCGTTGCTCGCCGATCTGGCTGATCAGCGCACCGCTCCGCGTGTAAACGCGCAGTGGCACCTGCAGCGGCAAGGAGCGCATCCCATCCGAACTGGGAAGCGAGGGCGCCAAGTACACATAAGCCGCCAAAAACGCGTAGATTATGCCCAAGAAGAGCACAGCGCCGAGGGCGCCCAGGCCGGCCAGCACTTTGAGAGTGCGCGACTTCACCTATTCACACTCCGTGTGTTGCAGGTGGCGGGGGGGCCATGATGAAGTGCGGGGCTGTAGCATATGAATCGGGTGGGTCGTATCGCTCATGGGCTGGCAAATAGACTGCTTTGACTGCTGCGGCGGTGCAAGAACCAAATCCGTGAGACGACTCACGTTCAATTTAACCGTTGGCTGATATATATTTGTCTGCATATTCCTACGAAGTCGCCACTGTTGCGCGTATCTTACTGATAAGGAAGGGAAAACGTGCTCCTGTTCTCGCGTAAGAACCGCCAGCTGCTGGGGTTGGATATAACGACCTCCTCGATCAAGCTGATCGAGCTGATCAATTCCGGTGGCAGCTACCGCGTCGAATCGTACGCGGCTGAGCCCACACCGGCCAATTCCATGAATGAGAAGACGATCGTCGACCCGCAAGCGGTCGGTGAGGCGATCCGTCGCGCCGTGAAACGCTCCGGCGCCGCCAGTACCGAGGTCGCGATTGCGATCAGCGGCGATGCGGCGATCACCAAGGTGATCCAGATGCCGCGGGGCCTGCGCGACGCGGACCTCGAAGCCCAGGTCGAGATGCAGGCCGACCAGTACATCCCCTTCCCGATGGACGAAGTCAGCTACGACTTCGAGGTGCTCGGGCCTTCGGAGAAGGATGACGATTCCGTCGACGTGCTGTTGGTGGCCTCCCGCACCGACAACGTCGAGCAGCGCCGCGCGGCGGTGGCTGCGGCCGGGTTGAACGCGCGCATCGTCGACGTCGAGGCCTTCGCGCTCGAGAACGCTTGCAAGCTGATGACGCACCAGATGCCCGATGGCGGCATCGACCGCACGATCGCGGTGGCGGACTTCGGCGCGAGCAGCACCACGTTCAGCGTGCTGCGCAACCTCAAGATCATCTACACGCGTGATTTCGCGTTCGGTGGGCAGCTGCTCACCGAGGAAATCATGCGCACCTACGGCCTGACGATGGAAGAGGCCGGCCGCGCCAAGAAGGAAGGCGGCCTGCCCGGCAACTACCAGGCCGAAGTGCTCGATCCGTTCATCGACGACATGACACAGCAGGTCAGCCGCTCGTTGCAGTTCTACCTTGCCTCCGGCAGCGGGCGCGAGCAGCCGGAAAAGATCCTGATCTGCGGTGGTTGCGGCAACGTGACCGGTGTTGCCGACGTGATCCAGAGCCGGGTCGGTATCAGCGCCGAGAAGGGCGATCCGCTCGGCGCGATGGTGTTGTCCTCGCGTGCACGCGCCCAGGCGGTGCAGCGCGATGCGACCGC
>JBOHZW010000158.1:0-6902 GCA_050738715.1 Steroidobacteraceae bacterium
CTCATGGGCACGCCAGTGGCTAGACTGGCGTCCTTAAGGAACTCCAATCATGAAATCGCATGCTCGTGTCGTGGTCATCGGCGGTGGCGTCGTGGGCGTCAGTACGCTGTATCACCTGGTCCGGAAAGGCTGGTCGGACGTCATGCTGCTGGAGCGTTCCGAACTGACTGCCGGCTCTACCTGGCACGCGGCCGGGCTCCTCCCGCTGTTCAACATGAGCTACACCGTCGGGCAGCTGCACAAATATTCGGTCGACCTGTACAAACGGCTGCAGGCCGAGACCGGGCAGGATGTCAGCTTCCACGTGACCGGCAACCTGCGCCTTGCGACCAACGCGGCGCGCATGGATGAGTACTACAAGTACTGCGGCACGGCAAACACGATCGGCGTGCCGTTCGAGGTGATCACGCCCGAGCAGGTCGCGAAGCTCTGGCCGCTCGTCAACCTCGGCGACGGCAATGAAACCGCAAAGATCGTCGGCGCGCTATACCACCCGGATGACGGTCATATCGCGCCGGCCGACCTGACGATGGCGCTGCGCAAGGGCGCGCGGACTGGCGGCGCTGAGATCAACGAGCGCACCGAGGTGACCGGCGTCGCGCGCACGCCATCAGGCGAGTGGCGCGTGGCGACGAACAAGGGCGACATCGTCGCCGAGCACGTCGTATGCGCGACCGGCAATTACGCGCGTCAGACGGGACGCATGTTCGGGCTCAACGTGCCGGCTATACCGGTCGAGCACCAGTACATTATTTTCGAGGAATCGCCAAAGCTGAAGGCCTATCGTTCGGGCGGTGGCCGTGAACTCGCGGTACTGCGCGAATCCGACCAGTCGTATTACCTGCGCGAGGAGCGCATGGGCTGGATCCTCGGTCCCTACGAAAAAGGCGCTCCGGCGCGGTTTGCCGATGGCGTGCCCGACTGGTTCGGCAAGAGCCTGTTCGAAGGCGATATCGAACGCCTCGCCCCGCACGTCGAAGCGGCCGTGCGCCGCGTACCGGCACTCGCTGATCTTGGCATCAAGGACATCATCAACGGTCCGATTTCATATACGCCCGATGGCAGTCCGCTCATCGGTCCGGCCTGGAACCATCGCAATCTGTGGCTCAATGAAGGCCACAGCTTCGGCGTTACCGCCGCGGGCGGTTCCGGTTGGCAGCTCGCCGAATGGATCGTCGAAGGCGAACCCGGCATCGACATGCTGGCGACCGATCCGCGCCGCTACGGACCGTACACCTCGAAGCGTTATGTGGTGAAAAAGAACGAGGAGACCTACCAGGAAGTTTTCACGATCCATTTCCCGGATGAAGAGCGACCGGCCTCGCGTCCTGCGAAGACCAGTCCCGTGTACGACAAGCTTGACCAGCTCGGCGCGGTCTGGGGCCAGCGCTACGGCTGGGAGCGCGCCAACTGGTTCGCGCCACCGGGCGTTGAACGCAAGGACAAGTGGAGTTTCCGGCGCAGTAACTACTTCGAGCACGTCGGCGCCGAATGCCTGCGGATGCGCAATCAGGTCGGCATCATCGACCTGACCCCATTCACGAAGCACATCGTCAGCGGCCGCGGCGCGGAAGCCTGGCTCGATTCGCTCGTCGCCAACAAGGTGCCGGTGAAATCAGGACGCATCGCGCTGTGCCATGCGTTGACGCCGCGCGGCGGCATCCGTTCGGAGTTCACGATCACGAAGCTGCCGGATGGCACGTTCTATGTCGTCAGCGCCGGCGCAGCCGAGCGTTATGACGCCGACTACCTGAGCAAGCATCTTCCGGCCGACGGCTCCGTCGCTCTGCAGAACATCACGACGGCGCGCGGCTGCTTCGTCGTGGCCGGCCCGCGCTCGCGTGACGTGCTCGCGAAGCTCATCGATGCGCCGCTCGACAACGCGGCGTTCCCATGGCTATCGAGCCAGGTGCTCGACGTTGGCCTCGCCAGCGACGTGTACACGCTACGCGTCAATTTTGTCGGCTCACTCGGCTGGGAGCTGCACTTTCCGATCGAGTACGCGCATCACTTGTTCGATGCGCTGTTCACCGCCGGCACCGAGCACGGCATCGGCATGGCCGGCATGCGCGCGATGGAATCAATGCGGTTGGAAAAGTCGTACCGCATGTGGGGCAGCGACATGACGCGCGACTACACGCCGTTTGAAACCGGCCTCGAGCGCTTCGTGCGCATGAACAAGGGCGAGTTCATCGGCCGCGATGCGTTGGTGAAACAGCAGGCGGGCGGCGTGCCGAATCATTTCATCACGCTCAGCGTGCAGGGCGTCACCGATGCCGATCCGCTCGGCAACGAGCCGCTGTTCGACAGGGGCGGCAAGATGGTTGGTCGTGCCACCGCGGGCGGATACGGTCACGCGGTCAAGCAGAGCATCGCGATCGGCTATGTGCAGCCGGCATTCTCCGCGCTCGGCACCGAGTTGCAGATCGAGATCCTCGGCAAACGCCATGGCGCCACAGTCGTGCGCGAGTCGCCGTACGATCCGGACAATGTGCAGCTGCGCGCCTGAGCGCCCATGACGGGCGTTGCATGACGAGCAGGTTCTCAGGCTGGTCGCTGCTGCTGGGCGGCTTGTCGGGACAGCGCCGCTGGCAACAACAATGGCGCGCGGCCGCGCCAAAGCGCGGCTACGATGCCATTATCGTCGGCGGCGGTGGGCACGGCCTGGGCGCGGCCTACTACCTCGCGAAGCAGCACGGCATACGCAACGTCGCGGTGCTGGAAAAAGGCTGGATCGGCGGCGGCAACACCGGCCGCAACACGACCATCATCCGCTCCAACTATCTGTTCGCAGAGAGTTCCTCACTCTACGACCACGCGGTCAAGCTGTGGGAGACGCTGTCGCAGGAGCTGAACTACAACGTCATGTATTCGCCGCGCGGCGTACTGATGCTTGCCCACAACGTGCACGACGAACAGGTGGCGAAACGGCACATCCACGCCAACTATGCCAACGGTGTCGATAACGAATGGCTGACGCCGCAACAAGCCAGGGAATATTGCCCGCCGCTCAACATCAGCGCTTCCTTGCGCTACCCGGTGCTCGGCGGCGCGCTGCAGCGGCGCGGCGGCACTGCGCGCCATGACGCGGTGGCCTGGGGATACGCCCGCGCCGCCAACGCGCTCGGCGTCGATGTCATCGAGAACTGCGAGGTCACCGGAATCCGGCGCGACTCAAATGGCGCAGTCACCGGCGTCGAGACGACGCGCGGAGCCATCGAGAGCCGCCGCATCGGCGTTTCGGCAGCCGGCCACAGCTCGGTTGTCATGCAGATGGCGGGCGTGCGGTTGCCGCTGGAGAGTTTCCCGCTGCAGGCGCTGGTGTCGGAGCCGGTCAAGCCGATCATGCCCTGTGTCGTGATGTCGAACACGATCCATGCCTACGTCAGCCAATCGGACAAGGGAGAACTGGTAATCGGCGCCAGCACCGATGCCTACACCTCGTATACACAGCGCGGCGCGCTGCACGTCAGCATGCACACGCTCGAGGCGATCTGCGAGTTGTTCCCCGCGTTCCGCCGCTTGCGCATGCTGCGCAACTGGGGCGGCATCGTCGATGTCACGCCGGACCGATCACCGATCATCGCGAAGACACCGGTACCGGGGCTGTACGTCAACTGCGGTTGGGGAACAGGAGGATTCAAGGCCACGCCCGGCGCCGGCCACCTGCTCGCCTGGACGATGGCGCACGATGCGCCGCATGCGCTGAATGCCGCCTTCACGATAGAGCGCTTCCGCGACGGCCTGCTGATTGACGAGGCCGCTGCCGCCGCGGTCAATCATTAGGTCGCGGGCCCTAACGTGCTCATCATTCCCTGCCCGTACTGCGGACCGCGCCCGGAGCTCGAATTCAGCTACGGCGGCCAGGCACACGTGGTTCGCCCGACCGCCGCATCGAATCCGGGCGCGGATGAATGGAACGCGTTCCAGTACGAACGCTCGAATGCGAAAGGCCTGCACGCCGAGCGATGGCGGCACATCCACGGCTGCGCGCGCTTCTTCAATGTCGTGCGCGATACGACGACCGATGAGATCGTGCGCAGTTACCGGAGCGGCGAAAAGTGAGCGGCCGCCATCGCGTGGCGCAAGGCGGTTGTGACGTCCAGCGCTCGCAGCCATTGCGCTTCGAGTTCGACGGCCGCAGCTACCAGGGCCTGCAAGGCGACACGCTCGCATCGGCACTGCTCGCCAACGGCGTGCACCTGGTGGGCCGCTCGTTCAAGTATCACCGACCGCGCGGCATCATGGCAGCCGGGCCCGAGGATCCGAACGCGCTGGTGACCGTGCGGCGCGATGACGCGCGGTCGACGCCGAACCTGAATGCCACACAGGTCGAGCTCTACGACGGCCTTGTTGCATGCAGCCAGAACCGCTGGCCATCATTGAGCTTCGATGCGGGGCGCACCAACGATTTCCTGTCGCGCTTCATCCCCTCCGGGTTTTACTACAAGACCTTCATGTGGCCGCGCAAGGCCTGGCACAGCGTCTACGAACCGCGCATTCGTGCCGCGGCGGGCTTGGGCGTTGCGTCCAGAGAAGCGGATCCGGATACCTACTCCCAGCGTTACAGTCACTGCGACGTACTTGTAGTAGGTGCCGGCCCCGCCGGCATTGCCGCGGCGCTTACCGCCGCCGCGAGCGGCGCGCGCGTCATGCTCTGCGACGAACAATCGCTCCTCGGCGGATCACTCCGCGCCGGCACGAGTGCACGCATCGACGGCCAGGACGCTGCCGATTGGCTGCGCAAGTCCAGCGCAAAGCTGGCCACGGCACAAAATGTCACGCTGCTGGCGCGCACCACGGCATTCGGCTACCTGCCGCACAACATGATCGCCTTGTGCGAACGATTGACAGACCATCTGGCCGCGCCGACGCCCTTGCAACCGCGCGAGCGCATCTGGCAGGTGCGCGCACGCCAGGTGATCCTCGCGACCGGTGCGATCGAGCGCCCGCTCGTGTTCCCGGGCAACGATCGTCCAGGCGTGATGCTGGCGAGCGCGGCGCACAGCTACTTCAATCGCCACGGCGTCGTGCCCGGCGCGCGCGTGGTCGTGTTGACGGCGCACGATGATGCCTACCGCACGGCGCTCGAGTTGCATGCCGCCGGCGTACAGATTGCCGCGCTGGCCGAGTTGCGCGAAGTTACGCCCGTGGCGCTCGCAGACGCCGCACGCGCGGCAGGCATCCCGGTGCGCACCGGCACGAGCGCGCTCGCCACACGCGGCAACCTGCGCGTCCGCGCGGTGCGGCTCGCGAGCATCGACCACAGCGGTGCCATCACCGGCAAGCCTGACTGGGTGAGCTGCGATGCGCTGCTGATGTCCGGCGGTTACACGCCGAGCGTGCACCTGCATTCACAGGCTCACGGCAAGCTGCGCTGGGATGAGAGCGCGCAGGTGTTCATCCCGGCTGAAACAACGGCGGGCTGCCGCTCGATCGGCGCCTGCAACGGACTCCTCGGCGCGCCGCTGGAGCGCGTGTTCGAACAGGCTGGCACTGCCAGCGCCGATGCGCTGCGCGGCTGCGGCATCATGGCGCCTGCAATAGCGATCACGGTCAGCGACGATGCAGGCGCAACCGGCGGCTGGACTGGCGCGTTGCCGCTGCCTGCACGCGGCACGACGCGCAAGGCCTTCGTCGATTGGCAGAACGATGTCACCACCGCTGATCTTGCTCTGGCGGTGCGCGAAGGCTTCCGTTCGATCGAGCACATCAAGCGCTACACGACCACCGGCATGGCCACCGACCAGGGAAAGACCTCCAACCTGAACGCGCTGGCGATTGCGGCCCAACAGCTCGGCAAACCGATTCCCGAAGTCGGGCTCACCACCTTCCGCCTGCCCTACCTGCCGGTGGGGTTCGGCGGTTTGGCCGGCTACGCCCGCGGCGAACTCTTTGCACCGCTGCGCAAGACACCGATGTACGACTGGGCCGCAGCGAACGGCGCGGTGTTCGAGCCGGTCGCGATGTGGCAGCGCGCCCGCTATTTCCCCCAGCGCGGCGAAGACATGCACCAGGCCGTGGCGCGCGAGTGCGAGACCGTGCGGCGCGCTGGTGGAATCTTTGATGCGTCGACGCTTGGCAAGATCGAAGTCACCGGACCCGATGCGATCGAATTCATGAATCGCATGTACGTCAACAACTGGAGCTCGCTGGCGGTCGGCCGCTGCCGCTACGGCATTTTGCTGCGCGATGATGGATTCGTGTACGACGACGGCGTGGTGGCGCGCTTAGGCGACGATCGATTGCACGTCACGACGACGACCGGCGGCGCGCCGCGCGTACTGGGGATGATGGAGGATTACCTGCAGACCGAGTGGCCGCAACTGAAGGTCTGGCTCACGTCGACGACCGAGCAATGGGCAGTCATTGCCGTACAGGGACCGAACGCTCGCAAAGTGCTCGAAGCGTTGGTCGAGCAAGCCGATCTGTCCGCCGCGGCGTTGCCGCACATGGCGATGACGCGAGGCCTGGTGTGCGGCGTGCCGGCGATGATCTTTCGGGTCAGCTTCACCGGCGAGCTCGGCTACGAAATCAACGTTCCGGCCGACTACGGTGCGGCCGTGTGGCAGGCCGTCTGGGAGTCGGGACAAGCACATGGCCTTTGTGTCTACGGTACCGAGGCGATGCACGTGCTGCGCGCCGAGAAAGGCTACATCATCGTCGGGCAGGACACCGACGGCACGATGACGCCCGATGATGCGGCCGTGGCTTGGGCCGTCGGCAAGGCCAAGAGCGAATTCGTCGGCATGGTTTCGTTGCGCAAGCCGGCGTTGCAGCATCCCGAACGCAAACAGCTCGTCGGCTTGTTCACGGCCGATCCGCAGCATGTGCTCGAGGAAGGCAGCCAGGTCGCCGCCGAGCCGCACCAGCAGCCACCGATGCGGCTGATAGGTCATGTG
>JBOHZW010000159.1:0-2305 GCA_050738715.1 Steroidobacteraceae bacterium
GCGCGGAACAGATCGGCCAGGTCCTCGACCGCTTCCTCGGCCCGCTTCGCATCGCTCCGTGTCAGCGAAGCGATCGTGTTCATGCTGTTGAACAGGAAATGCGGCCGGATGCGCGCCTGCAGCGCGCGCACGCGCGCCCGCGCCTGCAGCTCGACGTTGCGGCGCCATTCGCCGGTGACGTAGAAATAACGCAGCGCCAGCGCGGCAACGATCGCGCCGATTCCGAGGTTCGTGGCGAAGAATTTCCACGGACTTTCGGGCAGCAACAGGTTGGTCGCGCGCGGCCCCAGGAATGAACTGCTGCCGAGCCAGACTGCGCCCGCTGATACCAGCGCGATCACCGCCAGCATGCTGCCCAGCGCGAGTGCGCTCGCGGCGGCGAGTGGCATCTGCGCGAGGTGCTTGCGCAGCAGGCAAAGCGCCGCAGCGCTCCCCATTCCGGTCCACAGCATGAACAGCGAAGTGCGCGCCAGATCGAGCCAGAAATTGAGAGTGCCGGTCTGGTGTGCGACCGTCAGTACGATCGCGGTCAGCGTGACGATCAGCACCACGGCCAGCACCGCCTGGGCGGCACAGAAATCCGGCAGATTCAATGCGCGCGGGGCGGGGCGGATGCCATCAACCATGGGAATTCAAGCCGCGGCCTGTGGTGCGAACAGCGCCGCCGTCAGTCGATACATCGAGGAGATATCCTCATCACCGCACCCTAAGGCAATGAGCCGCGCGTAGTCCGCCAGCGCCGACTCGACGGCGGGCAGCGTCGCGCCGACCTCTCGCGCCATCGCGCGGCAGATGAGCAAATCCTTCTGGTGAAGGCGCACGCGGAATCCCGCCGGATATTCGCCGCGTTCCATGTACGGTCCGCGATTGGCCAGGTACCAGCTGCCGCCCGCGCCGCGGCTCAATGTGGAGACTACCTTGCCGAGATCGAGTCCTTGCGCACGCGCAAACGCCAGCGCTTCGGCATTCGCGCGGATGATACCCGCGACCATGATCTGGTTTGTCGCCTTGGCTGCCTGTCCCGCGCCGTGCGGGCCGAAATGCGTGATCGTCGCGCCCATCGCCGCCAATAGCGGGCGCGCGCGCTCGAGCGTCGAAGCTTCGCCGCCCACCATGATCGCGAGCGTCGCCTTCGCCGCACCCTCGATGCCGCCGCTCACCGGCGCGTCGAGGAATTCCACGGATCCCTCACTAAGCTGCGTGGCCGCGGCGCGGGCCGTTGCGGCGCTGACTGTCGAGCAATCGATGACCAGCGACCCTGGGCGCAAGGCCGGCGCAACTTGTGCAATGACCGCCAACACGTCCTGGTCAGCCGACACGCACAGCACCAGCGCATCGCAATCGCGCGCCAGTGCGGCGGCGTCCGGCGCCGCAGTGCATTGCAGTTCCGCGGCCAGCGCCGCAGCTTTTGGCGCGCTGCGGTTCCACACGCCAACGAGCAGCCCGGCGCGATGGAGGTTGCGGGCCATTCCACTGCCCATCGCTCCGAGACCGATGAAACCCGTACGCATGATTGATCCGCTCCCTCGCGCCCCCGCGCAATTTAACAGGGTAGGCGCGAAGCACGCGATGGAAATAGGGATGACGGTTGCGCGACCAGGGCGCGCCGACCGCAAGCGAACGTCAGGTCGAGGGATTCCCGCAGGCGCGTTCCATCTCGAGGCGAGCGTTCAGGCGAGCCTGGTCGAACTCGTTGTCGGAGAGATACTCGCGTTCGCCCGCCTTGTTGACGCGGTACAGACGGCGCGCGTCGATGGACTGCTGGTATTTGTCCTTCGCGGCCTTGCACTGCTCGGCACGGCTTGCGGTGACGTCTTTCTGGACGGCGGTGCGCGCGTTGGCGGCCTGATCGTTGGTGGCTGCAGGTGTGTTGCCGGTGGAGCTTGGCGCGGCCGAGCTGCCGCTACTGGAAGTGGGTGCGGCAGGTGCACTGTTGGTCGGCGCCTGCGAGTAGGTGCTCCCTTTGAACTGCGCACCGGGGGAGGGGCGGTCGCTGCAATCCCTACCTTGGTTGTTGCAGTAGATGTCGCCCGCTCGCGCCGCGCCGGCGGCACCGAGGGCAAGGGCCAACAGGGACAGCACTGTCACATAACGCATCGTAGGACTCCCGCAGGGAGTCCCAAGAGTATCAGTGCTGTACCGGCGCACAAGTCGGCCGTTCGGGTCGCACGGTGAAATGCATCACAAAATAACGGCCCCGGCAGCCATCGGGGCCTGCCGGGGCCGGGGAGCTTAGGGCCTGCTTACACCCACAACGTCAATGCGGCGGAGGCCGAGATTGCGCAGGGCAAGGCGGGCCGACCGC
>JBOHZW010000160.1:0-3273 GCA_050738715.1 Steroidobacteraceae bacterium
GTGCTCATGTGCGGATTCCCCGTCGCGCTCAGGCTCGCACCCGTGGTGCCGATCGCGGCGCCAATACCGGCCGCAGACTGGGCAGCCGGCAGGGCGGTCTATCGCAGCCATCTCATCGTGCGGCGCGACGCGCCGTACCGCACGCTCGAAGACAGTTTCGGTGCGCGCGCCGGATTCACGGTCGCGCATTCGCAGTCTGGCTTCAATGCGTTCCGGCATTTGCTGTTGCGATACCGCAGCGCCGCGCGGCCCAGCCTTTACGGGTCGATGAAGGGTGACCTGGTGACCGCGCGCGCCATCCTGGATGCCGTGCTGGCCGACGAGATCGACATCGGTCCGCTCGATGCCTACTGGCATCTGTTGCTCGAGCACCATGCGCCCGAATTGACGGCAGGTGTGCGCGTGCTCGCGGCGACGGAACCGACGCCGATGCCGGCCTTCGTTGCCGCCGCGGCGGTGGCGCCTGCCACGGTTGGCGCTCTGCGCGCTGCGTTCATTTCGGCCGCCCGGCAGCCGTGGTTCGAGGATTTTCGAAAACCGCTGCAGCTCGCGGGCTTCGCTGCCGTGACGGCGGCCGACTACGCGCGCTATCTGGACTGGGACGCCCAAGCGATTGCAGCCGGCTACGAGCTGCCAGCCTAACGCCAACTGGTCGTGTGGCCAGCTCTTCAGGCCAGCGCTTCAGGCGCCGCCTGCTGTTCCATCCGCGGGGCGGGCTGCGCAGTCGCCGGCATCGCCAAGACCGTCGGCACGCGCCCGTCCGGATGCAGCAGCACGTCGTGCGGCCAGAACAGGTACCGGCGCGCGACATCAAAGTAGGTCACGTACACGAGCCCGCCATTTTCCGCGATCAGTCGCGCGCGCTCGCGCCGATAACGCTGGTTGTACTGGTACCAGGGAATCCCCGGCTTCTCATGGTGGAGCGAGTGCAGGTTGTTGTAGAGGAACAGTGGCCCCAAGATCCAGGATTTTTCGACGATGGCCACACGCTGCCGCACCGAGGGCTGCGCGCGATGCTCGGCGAACGCGCGGATCAGCACCATGCCGCGGGCCGGCACGACGATCGCGAGCACGTAGATCCACAGCGGCATGTGGCAAACGAACGTGACCCACGCTACGACCGGCACGCACCACAGCAGGTGTTCCAGCCAGATCGCGCGCTCGCGGTCGCAGTTGGCGCGGATTGCGTCGATCTCGTGGCGCATGAACATTCCGATTCGCCAGAAAGAGCCCAGCAGGACGCGTCCCGCGAGCGTCTGCTGGATGTGAAGCACAAGCCTGGAAACTGGATTCAATTTTCGCCAATCTTCGGCAGTCCAGTAATAGGTCTCCGGATCGTCGAGTGCATCCGTCAGGCGTTCGTCGTGATGGTGCGTCAGATGCAGGTGCTGGTAGCGCATGTACGGCAGCCACAATGACAGCGGTACGATGGCCAGCAGCCGATTGAAGGCGGGCCAGCGCGTCGGATGTCCGTGCAGGATCTCATGCTGCAACGAACTGTGCAGCGTGACCAGTACGACGGCGAGAGGTAAGACAGCCCACGGCGACAATCGGTGGTAGGCAAATGTCACCGCGAGCCAACCTGCGTAAGTCACCAACACCAGCAATAGGGTCTGCCATTCCACGGCGGGCATGCTGCCGACGGGACTTGTCTTGCCTGTACTCTTGCCGACCGGGCTCACGTCACATTACATCCGGGGTTTAAGCGCGTGGGAGACTTACTGCACATGCGCTGCCTTGCAGAGCCTGAGCTCCAGCAAACCTACTGCATCATAAAGCAGGATAGCTATCAAGCCGGTCACAAGTCCGCCCTGCAGTATGAACGCCGTGTTGTTTGACAGAAGCCCGGCGATGATCACCTCACCGAGGCCTTTCGCGGCCACCGTCGAGCCGATGGTGGCGGTACCGATATTGATGACCAGCGACAGCCGGATGCCCTCGAGGATCAGCGGCAATGCAATCGGCAGCTCGATGTTCCAAAGCCGCTGCCGCGCGCTCAGTCCCATGCCGCTGGCGGCCTCGAGCAGTTCGCCGCTGCAGCTTTGCAGGCCGGCCATCGTGTTCTCGAAGATCGGCAGCAGTCCGTACACGAACAACGCGATCAGCGTGGGTGCCTCGCCAAAGCCCACGAGCGGCACGGCCACGGCCAGAACGGCGACCGGCGGGAAGGTCTGGCCGACGTTGACGATGGCGCGCGACAGCGGCAGGAATTCCGCGCCGCTGGGGCGGGTGACGAGGATCCCCAGCCCGACCGCGACGAGCGTGCTGGCAACCGCCGCCAGGCACACGGTGCCGAGGTGGGCGAGCGCGAGTTGCAGCAGGTTACCCTGGTCGTAGATGGCCGGCGCGCCGTATTGCGTCAGCGGTGCGAACAGCGGTGCGAACCACTGCGGCTGCCAAAGGAAGGCCACCAGCAGCAACAGCGCAGCGATGCGCAGCAGGTGGGCCACCATCAGTCCGCTCTGCCGTGCGCGCGGATCACCGCCAGCGTCAGCGTGCCGAGCCGCGCGCCGTCGTTACCGATTACCTCGATGGACTCGGCGCCGCGCCAGAGCAGCTCCGACAACGCATCGCGAAGCGAAGCGGTCGCCGCGATGGCCGGGGCGCCCGTGTCCGCTATTTCGCGCGTCGCGCCGGGCGCTGCGTTGTTGCCCGCATTCGCCGTCATTAGTTCGCCCGCCGTCGTCAGCGACAATAATCGCAGCGCGCGGTCCGCGACGCCGGTCATGCGTGCCACAAGCGAATCAGCCGGTTGCGCCAATAGCGCAGCGGGCCGGTCGTACTGGAGCAACCGGCCCTGGCTCATGACCGCAACGCGCGCTCCGAGCCGGAAGGCTTCGTCCATGTCGTGCGTGACCAACACGATCGTCGTGCCAAAACGTCGCTGGATCGCCAGCAGGTCATCCTGCGCCTTGGTGCGGATGATCGGATCGAGCGCGCCGAACGGCTCGTCCATCAAGAGGAGCGGCGGGTCGGCCGCCAGCGCGCGGGCGAGCCCGACACGCTGCCGCTGGCCCCCCGAGAGCTGCGCGGGGTAGCGCTTCGCGTCCGCCTGCTCGAGACCGACGAGCTCCAGCAGCTCCGCAGTTCGTTGGGCGACCCGTGCCTTCGGCCAGCCGAGCAGGCTCGGCACGGTGCTGACGTTGCCGCCGACGGTGACGTGCGGGAAGAGCCCGATCTGCTGGATCACGTAGCCGATCCCGCGCCGCAGCTCGGTGACCTCCAGGTCGCGCACGCTGCGCCCGTCGATCGTGATGTCGCCCTGCTCGAAGT
>JBOHZW010000161.1:0-1772 GCA_050738715.1 Steroidobacteraceae bacterium
CGAATCCACGGCCGCGTTGCTGCGCCAGGCGCGGCTCGATGACAGCATCAAGGCCGTCGTGCTGCGCATCGACAGTCCTGGCGGCAGCGTACTGGCGGCCGAGCAGATCTACCGCGAGGTGCAGCTGCTGCGCACGGCCGGCAAGCCGGTCGTCGCCTCGATGGGTGATCTCGCCGCTTCGGGCGGGTATTACATCGCGGCGCCGGCCGATGAAATCCTGGCCAGCGCCAACACGATCACAGGTTCGATTGGCGTGTTCGCGACGATCCCGACCTTCGACCGCACGCTGTCGAAACTCGGTGTGCATGTCGATGGCGTCGGCACGACCGCCTTGTCGGGCACGTTGCGCCTCGACCGCCCGTTGCAGCCGGAAATCGAATCGGTCCTGCAGGCGAGCGTCGATCACACCTACGCCCAGTTCGTGCAGCGCGTGGCGAGCGGACGGCGCAAGACGCCAGCCTCGGTCGATGCTATCGCCCAGGGTCATGTTTGGGCGGGGCGCGATGCGCTGCGCCTCGGGCTCATCGATCGCATCGGCGGCTACGATGATGCCGTACACGCGGCGGCCCGGCGCGCGAAGCTTGCGAAAGATTACGAGGTGCGCGTTATCCAGCCGGAGTTGAGCTTTACCGAGCAATTGCTGCTGAGCGCGCACGGCGCCTGGGCCCAGGTGCTGCGGGGGCTGGGGTTCAGTGGTGCCGGCCTCGGGGCCGCCGGCGCAACCGGCAATCCCGGCACCGACCTGCGCACGCAGCTCGCGCCGCAACTCATGCCGCTGGCGCGCGAAGTGGCGCGCTGGCAGCGTTTCGCCGCTGCCCCGCAGCACACGCTCGCGTACTGCTTCTGCGAAGTCGAGTGAATGCCGCCGCGATGCGGCGAGCGCGTCATCAGGCGCCGCCGACCTGGACGCACATCATGCTGATCGCGCCGAGTTCGATGCCATCCACGGGGACGCTCGCAACTTCACTGTCGCGCTGCAGCGCCAGCACGTAAAGCAACGGCAGATAATGTTCCGGCGTCGGCACGCTCAACGCGGCGCCGGCATCGAGCTTTTCGTAGCTCACCAGGTCGGCATGGCGATGATCCTGCACCGCGGCGCGCACGGCCGTATTGAACGTGTGCGCCCACGATGGCGCGCGGTCCGCGGCATCGAATTGCAGCAGCGCCAAGTTGTGCACGACGTTGCCGCTGCCGAGCACCAGGACGCCCTCATCGCGCAGCGGCCCGAGCCGCCGCGCCAGCGCGTAGTGTTGTGCGGGATTGAGCGTCGCGTCGATCGACAACTGCACGACCGGAATATCGGCATCCGGATACGCGTGGCGCGCCACCGACCAGGTGCCATGATCCAGCCCCCAGTCCTCATCGAGCCGCACCACTGTCGGCGCGAGCAACTGCGCGATACGCCTGGCCAACTGCGGATCGCCCGGCGCCGGATACTGCACGGCGTACAGTGCCGACGGAAATCCGTAGAAATCATGGATCGTCCGCGGCTGCGCTTGCGTGGTGACGGCAGTGCCGCCGATGTACCAGTGCGCCGACACAGCCAATATCGCGCGCGGTCGCGGCAACGAGCGGCCGAACTGCTGCCAGGCCGCACCATAGCGGCTGGGCTCGATGGCCAGCATCGGCGAGCCGTGGCCGAGGAATACTGCGGGATGTATCGGTTGCACGCTGCTGCCTGGGCCAGGACCCGCTCAGGTCTGGGGCGTAATCAGCGCGTGCCACTGCGCATCATCGAGCGGCAGGCGCCAGTAGGCGGCGGTCTGCAGATG
>JBOHZW010000162.1:0-3273 GCA_050738715.1 Steroidobacteraceae bacterium
CTCCAGCGCGACGTCGGACCGTGCGCCCGCCTCGATGAGATCGGCGCGCGCTTGCGCCAGCGGGTTGCCCGCGTCCTCCTCGTCGCCAGCGAGCACGATCGTGATGTCGGCTTGCGCCAGCGCACCCGCTGCCTGCAACGCGCGCAGCGCGCCGACCATTATTGCCAGGCCGTCCTTCATGTCATTGGTGCCTGGGCCTTCGGCCATGTTGCCGTGGCGTTCGTAGCGCTGGAACGGGCTGTCGAGCTCGAACACCGTGTCCAGATGCCCGACCAACAGCACTCGCTTGCCGTGGTCCGAGTCGCCACGAGCCTGGGCTGCGGCATGCGTGGCAATCACAAGGCCGGCTCGGCCGACAGCGCTCATCGGTTTCCATTCGACGGAGAAACCCAGCGGCTGCAGCTCGGCCATCATGATGCGGCCGACGCGTTCGACGCCGGCGAAATTCATCGTGCCGCTGTTGATGTCGACCATCTTCTCGAGCAACGCAATCGAACGATCGTTTTCGGCCGTTGCCGCGACGACGATGCGCTGCTCCTGTCCAGTCAGCGCGGTTGCAGCGGCAGCAGCCGGACTGGCTGCAACGCGCGCGATTGACAGCGCAACCAGGAACACGCTAACAGTTTTCACTTTACTATTTTGTCGTATCATATTGTTTTTCCATTATTTTTCGCGCTCGTGCGCCGCACGGAGTCAGGCCTGCCGCGCTCCGGCTATCAATGTGCCGAGTGCGGTATCGAGTGCCGCGGCCTGGCCCGAACTCAGGTGCGCGCCGACCGCGTTCTGGATTGCCGGGCCATAGACGGCCCACATGCGCCGCCGGATGGCCCGACCGGCCGTGGTGATGGCTATGACCTGGCCGCGCCCGTCATCCTCGCAGGCGCTGCGCACCACGTAGTTTTCCTTTTCGAGACGGTCAATCAGCCGAGACAGGTTGCATTGCGACAGGAGCAGCTCGCGTTCCAGCTCGAACGGTCGCAGGCCCGCGGGCCCGGCCCGCTCCAGTTCGAGCAGCGCGTCGTACCAGGCGAGCGGCGGCAGGCCCGCCTCCTTCAACCGCAGCTCGATCGCGTCGACTGCGAGCCGCTGCGCCTTGGCGAGCCGGGCCCAAGCCCTGATCACCGTACTGCTGGGATTATTGGCCATGATCAAGCATCAGTTGATGCATGCAATTACATCAAAATCGATGTTTAAATGCAAACGCATTTATATCCATGCAAGTGAATCTATCTGGAGAAAACCATGAACCAGGCCCGGCTCAATGAACTCACCGCTACTTTGTTGCGCGGCAGCCTGGGGCTGATGTACCTCACACATGGCCTGGTGCTCAAGATACTAATATTCGGGCTGGCCGGCACAGCCAGCTACTTCGCGTCGATCGGACTGCCGGCCTGGCTGGGCTACGTCACCGCGATCGGTGAGTCGGTTGGCGGCGCTTTGCTGCTGCTCGGCGTGCAGACGCGGCTGGTCGCGCTGGCCCTGTCCCCTACCCTGTTGGGCGCGATCATCTGGGTGCATGCCCGCAATGGCTGGGTGTTCAGTGCTCCTGGTGGCGGCTGGGAGTATCCGGCGTTCCTGCTCGTGCTGAGCGTCGCGGTGGCCGCGCTGGGGAGCGGCGCGTATGCACTGCAGCGGAGTTCGCGCGCCACAGTCTGAGCTCGCGCGATATTCGCTGGCCTGGATCAATAGATCCCCAGTTCGCTGAGCGGGCGGCCTGCGGCGATGCGCTCGAACCCCAGCTCCGACACGTCGAGCGTGCGATAGCTGCCATACGCGATCAGCTCCGCGACGGCGCGGCCGACCGCGGGCGATTGCTGCAGACCGTGGCCGCTGAAGCCATTGGCGAACACGAGGTTGCGCACCTCGGGATGGAGCCCGACGATGCCATTCTGGTCGAAGGTGTTGTACTCGTAGTGCCCTGCCCACGCGCCGACGACCCGAAGCGATGCGAACGCCGGCACACGCGCCGCGAGCGCGGGCCATACGGATTGCTCGAAGAACGCGTGATCCGGTTCCAGCGACAAATCCTCGCGATCATCAGCACTGTCTGGCGCGCGGCCGCAGATGTATTGGCTTCCCTCCGGACGAAACCAGGCGCCCGAGTCATCGCACACCAGCGGACATCCAGCCAGTGATTCGGGGCAGGACACGACGAACACATTGCGCTTGCGGGCTTCAACGGGCAGCTGCACGCCCGCCATCGCCGCGATCGAACGCGCATTCGGGCCGGCAGCGTTGACGACGAGCCCTGCGCCGATGCGCTCGCCGCTGCGAAGTGTCACGACGTCGATGCGGTTGTCCGCCCGCGTCATGCCTACGACCTCTTCGTGCAGGAACTCGACGCCGTTGGCGCGAGCCTTGCCGCGAAATGCCTGCAGCAAGAGGTAACCGTCGAGCCAACCCTCCCCTTCCAGCCCCAGGCAACCGCCGCCCAGATCATCCGTCGCCAGCCACGGAAACCGCTGTTGAAGTTCCTGCGGAGAGAGCAATGCGATGCGGGCACCGAGTTCCGTCTGCAGTGCGTGGTTGCGGCGCAGGGTCTCAATGGCTTGCGGCGGCGCCAGCACAAGATAGCCGGCTTCGTTGACGCTGATCGCTGGCCGCTCGTCGCCGCTGGCCAACAAGTCGCCGGCGCGGCGCAGGAACTCAATCCCATATTGCGACATGCGGATGTTGACCGGCGCGGAGAATTGTTGGCGGATGCCGCTGGCGGACAGCGCGGACGAGGCACGCTTGAAAGTCGGGTCGCGTTCGATCACCAGCACGGAACCGCTGAAACCGGACTCCGCCATCAAGGCGTAGGCGATCGAACTGCCGATCGCGCCACCGCCGATGATCACAACGTCGTAAAGGCTGCGCATGCTGCGCCTATCATAGGGGATGAAGACGCTGGGTCTGCTGGGCGGCATGAGCTGGGAATCGACGATTCCGTACTATCGGCTCATCAACGAGGCCGTTCGCGATCGGCGCGGCGGCTTGCATTCGGCCCCGTTGCTGCTGTCCAGCGTCGATTTTGCGCCGCTCGAAATCTTGATGCGGGAAGGTCGCTGGAGCGATGCGGGCGATTTGCTGGGGCAGCAGGCCGCTGTGCTGGAACGGGCCGGGGCCGAGGCGCTTGTCTTGTGCACGAACACGCTGCACAAAGTGGCTGCTGCAATCCAGTCGGCGATCTCGATCCCACTGCTGCATATCGTCGACCCGACTGTGGCGGCCGTGCGGGCCGCCGGCATCAGCCGCGTCGGCCTGCTCGCTACGCGCTTCACGATGGAGGGG
>JBOHZW010000163.1:0-3640 GCA_050738715.1 Steroidobacteraceae bacterium
GGACGGATTCACGGCGTTCCCGGCATGGCTGATTCGAGCGGGCGACGGCGCTACTCCAATGCTGTACGCGCTCATGGCGTGACTTCCGCCAGGTTCCCGCTCTCCTCCAACCAATCGCGGCGATCGCTCGCGCGTTTCTTCGCGAGCAACATATCCATCAGCTTGTCGGTGTCGTCCTTGGCGGAAATCGTCAGCTGCACGAGGCGGCGCGTCAGCGGATCGATCGTGGATTCGCGCAGCTGCGAGGGATTCATTTCGCCCAGACCCTTGAAGCGCGTGACGACGGGTTTCGCGCGCGAGTGTTCGGCCGCGAGGCGCTTGAGCACCGCGTCGCGCTCGTTGTTGTCCAGCGCATAGAGCACCTGCTTGCCGGCATCGATGCGATACAGCGGCGGCATTGCTACGTATACATGGCCGTTGGTCACCAGCGGACGGAAGTGACGCAGGAACAGCGCACACAGGAGCGTCGCAATGTGCAGCCCGTCGGAGTCGGCGTCCGCGAGGATGCAGATCTTGTGATATCTCAGTCCCGACAGATCGGCGGAGCCCGGATCAACGCCGATGGCAACGCTGATGTCGTGCACTTCCTGCGAGCTGCCGATCTCGCCAGGCTCGAGTTCCCAGGTATTCAGGATCTTGCCGCGCAACGGCATGATGGCCTGGAAGTCCTTCGCGCGTGCCTGCTTGGCCGAGCCGCCGGCGGAATCGCCTTCCACGAGGAACAACTCGGAGCGCGCCGGATCCTGGCTGGTGCAATCGGCGAGCTTGCCAGGCAGCGCCGGCCCATTGACGGCGCGCTTGCGCGATATGCGCTGCGCCGCGCGCAATCGTTCCTGCGCATTGGCGATCGCAAACTGCGCGATGCCCTCGCCGGCATCCGGATGCTGGTTGAGCCACAGGCCCATCGCATCGCGCGCATGCGTTTCGACGAGTGCCGCCGCTTCGCGCGAAGTGAGTTTTTCCTTCGTCTGGCCAGCGAACTGCGGGTCGCGGATCTTGATCGACAAGACGTAACAGACTCGGTCCCACACATCCTCGGCGCTGAGCTTGATGCCCCGCGGCAGGAGATTGCGGAACTCGCAGAATTCGCGCACCGCATCGACAACGCCGGAGCGCAATCCATTCACGTGCGTGCCGCCGGCGATCGTCGGGATCAGGTTTACGTAGCTCTCGGCGATGAGGTGCGGCGCATCGCTTGACCAGACGAGCGCCCACTCGACCACATCCTGTTCGGATTCGTGGCGGCCGGTGATCGGTTCGGCAGGCAGGCGCTCATTCTTCTCGAGCTGCTCGGTCAGGTATTCGCCCAGGTGCCCGGTGTAGAACCATTCCTCTTTCTTACCGGTAGCCTCGTCGGTAAACGTGAGCCGGAGGCCCGCGCACAGCACGGCCTTGGCCTTGAGCACACGCTTGAGCTCCGGTACTGCGAAGCGCTCGGTGTCGAAGAATTTAGGGTCCGGCCAGAAGCGCACCGTCGTGCCGGTGTTGCGCGCGCCGACGGTGCCGATGACCTCCAGCTTCGAGGAAATGCGGCCATTCTTGAAAGCAATGTTGTATTCCTTGCCGCCGCGCCGGACCCAGCACTCCAGGTGCGTCGAGAGCGCATTGACGACCGAAACGCCGACGCCGTGCAGGCCGCCGGCGAAACTGTAGCTCTTGTCGGTGAATTTTCCGCCGGCGTGTAGGCGCGTGAGGATCAGCTCGACGCCGCTGACTTTCTCCTGCGGGTGAATATCGACAGGCATGCCGCGGCCGTCGTCGGTCACTTCAAGCGAGCCGTCCTTGTGCAGCGTGACGTCGATCTGGTGGCAATGTCCCGAGATGGCTTCATCGACGCTGTTGTCGATGACTTCGTGCGCGAGGTGATTTGGGCGCGTCGTGTCGGTGTACATGCCCGGCCGGCGGCGCACGGGCTCCAGGCCCGACAGGACTTCAATATCTGCAGCGTTGTACGATTGTGCCATCAGGTCCTGCGGGCGAGATCGCCCGCATCGGTGCGCGGGCGCGCGGATTCTAGCACCGTCGCGTTCAGGCGAGGTCCGCGAGCAACGCCGCGCCAAGCGTCGCCGGCACCGGATCAACTGTGATCATGCAGGATGGCAGGTCGATGCCCGCTGCGAGCGATGCACCCGCGGTCAGTGAGGCGATCATTCCGTCGCTCAGTTCAAAGCGCAGGAAATGCACGGCTGAGGTCTTCGTGTCACTGCTCCGCTCGAGATCCTCGTCGGCGACCGCGATGACCGTGTCATGTCCGCTGACGCGCAGCCAACAGCGATGCTCGATGCCGCGCAGCTCGACGAGGCGCTGCGCGCGCTCGTCCGGATCGGGGTATTCAATCAGCAGGGTTGCCTTGAGATTGTTGCCATCCGGAATCAGCGGATTGTACGCGGCGAGTTCCTCGGCAATGCCATCGGGGTCAAAGATGCGCTCGGCGCGCAGCATTTCCTGCACCTGGTAGCGCACGGTCTCGCGGTCCTCGAAGCTCCAGGTGCAATGTGCGCCGAGCTGCAGGCGGCGCGCGGCGCGATAGTCGATCATGCGCGCGCGGATCGCCGGACGTTCGCGCGCATATTGCTCCAGCGACATCAGTTCTCCGGCGTGGAGCTTCGGTGACATGAACAGGCCCTAAATTCCGTACGCGATGCGCAACAGCTTCAATGGCGGTGTCGGCTCGCGCGCCGTATCGGTGAGTCCGCTCTGGATCTGATGGCCGGCCATCGGGCAATCGCTCGAGTAGTAGTCGGCTCCCGCGTTCTGCACTTTCGAGATCACTGGCCGCGCAATTTTCATCGACGCTTCCCGAAATTCGCTTTTCACCGCGTAGCTGCCATCGTGCCCCGAGCAGCGTTCGATGACATCGACGGTCGTGTCTGGCACCAGCCGCAGCACGTCGCGCGTCTTGAGGCCGATGTTCTGCACGCGCAAATGACAGGGCACGTGATAGCTGACGCGCCCGAGTCGCGACTTGAAGTCGGTACGCAGCAATCCCGCCTTGTGTCGCAGCATCAGGTATTCAAACGGATCGAACACACGCGCGCGCACGCGCTGCACCGCTTCGTCCTCGGGAAACATCAACGGCAATTCCTGCTTGAACATCAGCACGCACGATGGAATCGGCGCCACGATGTCAAAACCCGCGTCGACCAATCGTAGCAGCTCCGGAATATTCTCTTCCTTCATGCGCGCGACCGCGTCGAGATCGCCGAGCTCGAGCTTCGGCATGCCACAGCAGCGCTCGCGCTCAGTCAGGGTCAACTCGATGCCATTGTGCGCAAACACCGCGGCAAGATCGGTCGCGAGGTCGGGTTCATTGCGGTTGCCATAGCAGGTCGTGAACAGTACGACACGGCCGCGCGTTTCCGCGGTGGCTCGCGGGGCCGTTGCGCTCGCCGGCATGTTCTTGCCTAAGCGCTTGCGCGCGCTGTTCGAATGGTATTCGGGAAGCGGAGCTTCCGGGTGCACGTGCAACACCTTGTCGAGAAGCTTGCGTCCCAGCTTGCTGGAATTCGCGGCATTGACGAGCTGCGCAATGACCGGAATGCCGGCGATGCTGCCCACCGTGTCGGTCGACGTCAGCATGCGGTCGCGAAAAGAGTTCTCGCCGCGACGCGATTTCACCGCCTTGGCGCGCAGCATCAGG
>JBOHZW010000164.1:0-8190 GCA_050738715.1 Steroidobacteraceae bacterium
CCCTCGCGCTACGAGCCCTGCGGGCTGAACCAGATGTACAGCCTGCGCTACGGCACCGTGCCGATTGTGCGGCGCACCGGCGGCCTTGCCGATTCGGTGCAGCACTACGATGCCACGACTGGCTCCGGCACCGGCATCGTCTTCAACGACTACAATGTAACGGCGGTCAGCTGGGCCATCAACACGGCACTCGACCTCTACCAGCAGAAAGGTGCGTGGCGCCGCCTGGTGCAGAACGGCATGGCGCAGGATTTCTCATGGAATCGCCAGGTTCAACACTACCTGGATATCTACGAACAATTGGTGCATTGAGCATGCAAGAGAACATCTGGACTGAAATGCCATCGGTGCGCGAATGGAAGCACATCGACAGGAAGCGATTCGAAGAGGAGATCGTGCCGCTCAATCGCCCGGCGGTAATCCGCGGACTCGTCAATCACTGGCCCGCGGTGAACGCGGCGCGCGAGTCGCCGCAGGCGCTGGCCGAGTTCGTGCGCCCCTTCAGCAAGGAGCAGCCGGTCACTGTGCTCCACGCCGACGCCGGGATGCGCGGTCGTTTTTTTTATGATGATGCGCTGCAGGGATTGAACTTCAAGAATGAGTTGATGACGATTGGCGGACTGCTCACCCGGCTCCTGCAGGGGATGACGGCCGTCCAGGGTCCCGCTCTATACGCGGGCGCCGTTCCGGTCGTGGAACACCTGCCGAAATTCGGGGCCAGCCACTCACTTGAGATGCTGGATTCGGCGATACCATGCCGTACCGCGCTGTGGATCGGTAACCGCACACGTGCCGCCGCGCACTTCGATGAATCGTCCAATGTCATCTGCGTAATTGGAGGCCGGCGCCGCTATACGCTGTTTTCTCCTGAGCAAATACGCAATCTCTATTTCGGGCCACTGGATCGCACGCCCGCAGGCGTGCCGATCAGCATGGTGGATTTTGCGCGGCCCGATTACCAACGCTTCCCGCGCTTTCGCACGGCACTGGAAAATGCCGAGGTGGCCGAGCTCAACCCCGGTGACGCCCTGTACATGCCAACCCATTGGGTGCACCAGGGCGAATCACTCGACAGCTTCGGCCTGATGATGAATTTTTGGTGGCAAGCATCGGCGCTGCGGGTGCTGTCACCCTACTTCACGCTGATGCACAGCCTCATAACAATGCGCGGACTGACGCCAGTCGAACGCGCCGCCTGGCGCGCGGTCTTCGACGTCTATGTATTCAACTCCGACTGCGATCCCGCGCAACACCTTCCGGAAGCGTCGCGCGGCATCCTCAATCCGCTGACTCCCGTGCAGGTACAGGGGCTCATTGGCGCGCTGCAGGAATCGCTGGATCGCGCACGGCGTAACCTGTTGCCGCCCGGGCGCTAGGCAACAACGCTGCGGTTGCAAGCGGCGTAGCGCCCAGCAGCACGACGCCGTGCGAGGGCACGCGCACCGTGTAGCCGGCGTGCAGGCTTCCGGCCGGCTGCTGCCGCCACAGGTCGCGCAGCGCCGCGCCATCCTGCAAGCCCAGCATGAGCGCATCGAGACGCAACTCGCGAAAGCCCGCGCCGAAATTGAACACGCCAATCGCGTGACGGCCGCCGGCCAGTTCGCGCACCCACACCTGCCAGTCGTCGCGATCGAGCACGCGGCGGGCAGCGTGTCCGAGCGGATCCTGGTCGACGGCGATGACTTCATCGTTGGTCAGCAGGTTCAGCGTGAACGCATCGAGGTGCGCGAGGTCGTTGCCGAGCAGCAGTGGCGCCGCGAGCAGGCTCCACAGGCTGATGTGGCTGTACTGTTCAGTGGGCGTCAGGTGCGAAGGATGCAGTGCCCCGCCCCAGCCCACGCGGCCGACGACGAGCATGTCGGGGTCGTTCCAGTGGCCGCTGCGCGCGTACGGCGCGGAAGCATCCTGCCGGTTGATGATGCCGAGCGTGCTGGGCCAGGTGTCTTCGATGTCGCCACCGGTGCGCCAGGAGTTGCCGCCGACTTCGGCACCCCATTTCCACACCTCGAGCCGGCCGTACTGGCACAGGCTGTAGACGATGTCGCGCGGCTGCGCGCGCAGCGCCTCGTTCATGACGAGATAGGGATGCTGGTTTTCCGCCAGCGTTTTCGCCGGAGAAATGAGATTCTCGTAACTGCACAGGTCGTACTTCAAATAGTCGATTCCCCAGGCGGCGTAGCTATCCGCGTCTTGCCGCTCATGATCGAGCGAGCCGAGGAATCGGCCGCAGGTGCGCGGGCCCGGCGATGAATAGATGCCGAATTTCAAGCCAAGGCCGTGCAGGTACAAGCCGAGCGCGCGCAGGTCGGGAAATTTCTCGTTGCTGCGGATCGTTCCGTCGGCGGCGCGTTGCGGCGCTTCCCAGCCGTCGTCGATGTTGATGTAGGTCCAGCCGTGCGCGGCCAATCCGCTCGAGACCATGATCGCGCCGGCCTCGCGCACCCGGTCGGCATTGACGGTCAGGCCGAACACATTCCAGCTGTTCCAGCCCATTGGCGGTGTCAGTGCCAGCGTATCGCCGACGCGCAGCGTCAACGTCGCCTGCGCGGTGCCCACCGCGTTGCTGGCGGTCAGCTGCACCGCGTATTCACCGGCGGCCGGCGTATTGCCCGTGATGATTCCGCTTGCTCCATCGATCGCGAGGCCGGCCGGCAGGTTCGTGGCCGAAAAATGCAGCGGAAGCTCGCCTGTGACCGCGACGCGATACAGGAATGGCGATCCGGGATGCGCGCCGATGAGCCGCGCGCCGTTGATGCGCGGTTGCGCGCCCGGCGGCGGCGTCAGCAGGTACGGAATTTCCAACGTGGCATCGCGCGCGGCGGCCGAGGCGCGATCGGTGAAATGAAAGCGCAGCTGGATGCCCTGCCGCTGCGGCGCCGCGATCTCGACGAGCTGCCCACCGTTGGCCGGCAATGAGAACGGCCGCTCCCTGCGCGTGAGCACGCGATCGGCGGCCGCATCATAGACCTCGTAGCGCAGCGTGCCCGCAAGCGCCACCGGCAAGCTGTTGGCAAGGCGCACATGCGCAGCGAGCCCTGCGCCACGGTAGTCGTAACGGGATTTGCCGGCATCGACCGCGACGCCGTCGACTTTCTCGACCATGTTGATGTACGGCATGTCGCGATAGAAACCGCCGTTCCCCGAGCCGTCGTAGACGCGGATCGCGATGACGTTGTCCGCATCCCAACGCACGAGGCCCGCGCCTGCATCGACGAAATACTCACGAAGGTCCTGGTATTTCGTGTCGTACCCTTCCGCATCTGTCGGGAATGTGCCGGTCTGGCCGATCTTCATGCCGTTGAAGAAAGTCTCATCGACATCGTCGATGCTCGACAAGTACACGCGCAATCGTTGCTGCCAGTGCGCTGAGCGCCTGAGCGATGAGGGGATCGTCACGTGAATGCGATACCACGACCAGCCATCGTAGCCGTCGAATCCCTGCGTTTCATAGGATGCGAGCGTCGACAGCGTCTTCCACGCACGGTCGTCGAAATCGGCGCGCGAGCGGCTGGGATCATCGCCAGTCGCGAACAGCGCCTGCGGAAGCTCGATGCGGACCGGCCCGGCTGCGAGCGCCGCGCCGGCATTGAGCAGCATCAGGGCGAAGAGCGCGAGACGGTTGGCCATGGTGGTATCGTTATATTGGTGAAACCGATGACATTCTTCAATCCGAATCCAACGGTCAGCATCGTGCCGATCAGCCGCGAGCGCAACTGCGTCGTCATCGACGACGTGCTGGCCGACCCACAAAGGATGGCCGCCTGGGCTGCGGGACAAGCCTTCGGCGCGCCAAATAATCCTTACCCCGGCCTGGTGCTCGATCCGCCGGCTGCCGTCACGCAGCGCATGAGCGATTATTTTGCGACCTACGCGCGCAGCTGCCTCGGCGGGCTCCAGACGCAAGCCGCGACGCTGCGCTTTTCAATGGTGACGCTGCCCGCGGCGCAATTACGGCCCATCCAATGGCTGTGCCATCGCGATCGGCTCGCCGTGAATCCCGAGCGGGTGCTATACGCTGCCTCGGTGCTGTACCTGTTTCGGGATCCGCGACTTGGCGGCACGAATTTCTACGAGCCGATAGGCTCGCGGGAGCAGCTAACGCAAATGCTCGCGGACGCCAACACGCTCAGTGCCGAACAGTTCGCCGATCGCTACGGATTGCAGCCCAGCTACATGGCCGGCAGCAACGCCTACTTCGAGCGCGTCGCGCAGGTGAGCGCAGCCTGGAACCGCATGATTTTCTACGACGGCGGCCAGTTTCATTCGGGCGAGATAAACGAGTCTGCCGGCATGAGCACGGATCCGCGCGCCGGACGCCTCACGCTCAACGGGTTTTTCGTCTGCAGCCGCGCGCAATAATGGAACGTAGCCCCGTCACTTCGGTTGTCATCCTCGGAGGCGGCACGGCCGGTTGGATGACGGCCGCTTCGTTGCTGCACCGGCTCGGCAAGCTTAAGTTGAGCGTCACGCTGATCGAGTCGTCGCAGATCGGCAGCATCGGTGTCGGCGAAGCGACCGTGCCGGCGATCAAGCGCTATTTCGAATCGCTGTCGCTCGAGCCGTTCGAGCTGATGCGCGCCACGAACGGCACGATCAAGCTCGGCATCGAGTTCGATGGCTGGCGGCACGAGGGCCACAGCTTCATCCATCCGTTCGGGCGTTATGGCATCCAGGCGGGCCCGATTCCCTTTCGCGACATCTGGAACCGGCTGCGCGCATCAGGCGATACCCCGCCGCTCGATGATTTCTCGCTCGGCACGCAACTGGCGCGCGCGGGTCGCGTGTTCCAGCCGCCTCGCGAACCGCGCGGCGATTTCGAGGCCTTCGACTGGGCGGTGCATTTCGATGCGGGCCGCTTTGCGCAGTACCTGCGGAAATTCAGCGAAGCGCGCGGCGTCAAGCGCGTCGATGCGCGCTTGCGTGACGTGCAGTTGCAGTCCGAAACCGGCCACATCGAATCGCTGCTGCTCGATAACGGCGAGCGCGTCAGCGGCGAGCTGTACATCGATTGCTCCGGATTCCACCGGCTGCTGATCGACGGCGCGCTGCACGCGGGCTTCGAGGACTGGCGCCACTGGCTGATGTGCGACCGCGCGGTGGCCATGCCGTGCGCGGCGGCCGACCCGGAGACGCTCGCACCGTACACGCGCTCGCGCGCGCTCGAGGCCGGATGGGCCTGGCGCATTCCGCTGCAGAACCGCATCGGTAACGGCTATGTGTACAGTTCCGATCACATATCCGACGAAGCCGCGTTGCAAGCGCTCCAGCACGAGCTGGAAGGCGAGCCGCTTGCGGCACCGAATCCGCTGCGCTTCCGCGCCGGCCACACACGAGCATTCTGGTTGAAGAATTGCGTGGCGATCGGTCTCTCGGCCGGTTTCCTCGAACCGCTTGAATCGACCAGCATTTCACTGATCCAGATGGGCATCGACAAGTTGCTGCACTTGTGGCCCGACGCCGCGATGCCGCCCGGGCTCGCGACGGAATACAACCGACTCTCGATCCAGGAATTCGAGCGCATCCGCGACTTCATCATCCTGCATTACTCCGCCAACCAACGCGCCGGCGGCGAGCTGTGGCGCTACTGCCGCGAAATGAAGCTGCCGGATTCGCTGGCCCACAAGATCGAGCTGTATCGCGCCCGCGGCTCGATCGTGCAATACGAATCGGAGAGTTTCTTCGAGCCGAGCTGGGTCTGCATGTACGCGAACTTCGGCGTCGAGGCGCAGTCGTGGGATCCGCTGACTAACCTGCTGGCGATCGAGGACCTCAGGGACCTGGCGCACCGGCTGCGCACCGACATCGCCGCGCTCGCCGCCGAAGGCGCGCCGCATCGCGAATTCCTGCGGCTGGCCGGAGCGCTGGCTAGCGCGCAGGTGTCGGTGCCGCCACCGGCGGAGCCTGGCAGCGACGCGCGATGAACTCTTCGTGCTGGGGCAGCTCGCGCGCCGTCGCGGCCATCAGGTCGCGCAGGCCCTTGAGGTAGTCGGCTCGGTCCTGCGGCGAAACGGCCTCGACGAAGGGATGCGCCGCGCGCGGCCGAATGCCCTGGCCCCACATCACCTGCAGCCAGCTCGGCAACTGGAACAGGTCCTGGGCCGAGCAGAAAATGCCGCCGGTCTCGCGGAACAGCTCGAGTTTATGCACCAGCGAATCGGGCACCGTCATGTTGCGGCAGGCGTCCCAGAACGGTTCGCCGACCCGGTTGTTGGCGTAGTAGTGCAGGACGATGAAATCGCGCACGTACTCGTATTCGCCCGACAGGGAGCGATTGAATTCATCGCGTCGCCGCGTGTTGTCGCCGCGGTCCGGGAACAGCAGGATCAGGCGCTGGATGGCCGCCTGGATCAAATGGATGGCAGTCGACTCGAGCGGCTCAAGAAAACCACTGGCGAGCCCCAGGGCCACTACGTTCCGGTTCCAGAGCTGGCGCCTACGCCCGGTCGTGAAGCGCAGCAGACGCGGATCAGCGAGCGCTTTCGAATCGAGGTTCTCGAGCAGCACTGCGTGCGCGTGCTCATCGCTCATGTGTGCGGATGAATACACATGTCCGTTGCCGGTGCGATGTTGCAGTGGAATGCGCCATTGCCAGCCCGCTGCGCGCGCCGTGGAGCGCGTGTAGGGCGTCAACGGTTTCACCCGCTCACTGGGCACCGCCAGGGCGCGATCGCACGGCAGCCAGTGGGACCAGTTGTCGTATCCCGTCTTCAGTGCCTGCTCGATCAGCAGCCCGCGAAAACCCGAGCAGTCAGCGAACAACTCGCCACCGATCTCGCGGCCGTCCTTCAGGCGCAGCGTCAGCACATCGCCGCTCTGCGGGTCGAGCAGCACGTCAACGATCATGCCCTCGATGCGTCGCACTCCGAGCTGCAGGGCGAAACGCCGCAGGTAGGCGGCATACAGCGACGCATCGAAGTGAAACGCGTAGATCAATCCGGGCAGCGTCGTGCCTTCGATCTGGGGCAAGCGCGCGAAGCGGTTCTGGCGCGCCGCCTGGAAATCGATGCTGTAGTCCCACAGCGACCCGCCCCGACCCAGTAACTCCTCGTGTAACCAGTAGTTGTGAAAGGGGATGTACGCCAGGTCCTTGCCGATCGTACCGAAGGAATGCATGTAGGCATGGCCGCGCTCGTACCAGTCGACGAACTCGATGCCAAGTTTGAATGTGCCCTGGGTGTGCCGCACGAAATCGTCTTCGTCGAGGCGCAGCATCTGGTTAAACAGGTTGATGGCGGGAATTGTCGCCTCGCCGACGCCGACGATGCCGATCTCGTCCGATTCCACCACGGTGATCGACAGGCGCGGTCCCAGCACCTTGGCAAGCGCGGCTGCGCACATCCAGCCCGCCGTGCCGCCACCGACGATGACTACCGACTTGATCTCGACGCCGGGCATGTGCTGCTCCAAAAAAAACACCTGCCGGCATCGCTGCCGGCAGGTGTGATGTTACTGCGTCGTCGTGCGGCCTAGAACTTATAGGTGACCGAGGCCGTGTACACAGCGCCGTATTTCTCGTACTTCTGGTTGAAGTACGCCGGATCACCCACGTTCCATTGCACGAACGGCGTGTCGGTCAGGTTGGTGCCCGACAGGTTCAAGGCCAGGCCCTTGGCGGCTCCATCCTGGAACTCGTAGCCGACTTGCGCGTCGAGCAGCGATTCAGACTTCACTTCGCGGTTCTGGATCGAGCCGTCGAAGGTCGGCACTTCGCCATCGAACTCGCCGCGATAGCGATTGCTGACGCGCGCCGAGAAGCCGTGACTTTCGTAGAACAGTGTCGTGTTGATGACTCGCGGCGACAGGCCGGGCACCGGAGCAGAGGTACCATGTGGGCTCACCGACGACTGTGTCCACGAGGCGCTGACAATGAGCCCAAACCCATCCAGCGCATCCGTAATCAACGAGCCCGGGAGCGTACCTGACAATTCCGCACCGCGGATATATCCGCCACTGCCATTCAGCAACGCCGATGCCACGCCCAGGCGATTCGCATTGGCCGTGGCATAGACCGTCGGGTCTCCGGGATTGGTCTGGTCAGGCAGTAATACGCCGGTGAAATCGACAATCCGATTGTCCTGGTAAAGGAAACGCTTCAGCTGCTTGTAAAATAGTGAGGCGGCGAAATATGCCTTGTTGGAAAAGTATTTTTCCAGCGACAAGTCATAGGCGTTGGCTTTCCAGGGCCTCAGC
>JBOHZW010000165.1:0-1682 GCA_050738715.1 Steroidobacteraceae bacterium
TGCCAGGTCGACGGCGCGCCACAGGTACCACGCGGCAACCGATCGATAGGGCGCCCAGCGCTCGCCGTACTCGGCCAGCGCGCGGGGGCGCGGCATGCCTTTCAATCCATAGGCCAGCCGAAATCCATTGCAGACGCCGAAATCATCGACAGGCAGCACATCGGGCCTGGCGAGCTGGAACATCAGCAGCATCTCGACGGTCCAGCGGCCGATGCCGCGCACCTGCGTGATGCGCTCGACGATGCTGTCGTTGTCGAGCGAGTGCATCTCGACAACGGTGGGCACGATGCCGCACACGACCTTGTCGGCCAGGTCGCGCAAAGCACGTATCTTCGAATACGAAAAACCGGCGGCGCGCAGCGCGGCCTCTTCAGTCACGACCACTGCCGACGGATGCGGAAATTCGGCCGGCGCATACAGCGCCGTGAAGCGCGCGAGGATGCGCTTGGCGACCACGCCATTCAATTGCTGGTGCGCGATCGCGCTGGCGAGCGTCTCGAACGGCGGCCGTTCGTGCGGAGCTTCGATCAGGCAAGGGCCGGCGGCTTCGATGAGCCGCGCCATGACGGGATCGCGTGCCGCCAGCGCGCGTTCGCGCCGGCGCATCGTGCGTCGGTCTATCGCTGGCATTGCGGGCAAAAATACGTCGAGCGCTGGCCCTGCGTGATCTGCCGCACGCTCGTGCGGCAGCGGCGACAGGCGTGTCCGGCGCGTTCGTAGACGAAGAGCTTCTGGCGGAAATATCCGGGATCACCGTCCGCGCCGACATAGTCGCGCAGCGTCGTGCCGCCGACGCGAATCGCGGCGGACAGTACGCGACGAATCGCCGCTGCGAGCCGCGCACACTCGGTGACCGTCAGCGTGTGCGAAGCGCGGCGCGGCCGGATGCGTGCGCGGAACAACGCTTCGCTGGCGTAGATGTTTCCGACGCCGGTGATCAGCCGTCCGTTCAGCAGCAGCGGCTTGATCGCCACGCGTCGCCGCCGTGTGATGCGATGCAGGTAGGCGCCATCGAATCCGTGCTCGAGCGGTTCGGGTGCGAGCTCACGCAGCAGCGGATGGCAGGCGGGATCCTCCGTTGTATACAGCGCGCTGCCAAAACGGCGTGGATCATTCAGGCGCAACACGTACTTCGAATCGAGCTGCAGCTCGAGGTGATCGTGCTTGAGCAGCGCCGTGCCGCTCGGCAGCACGCGCAGATTTCCAGACATGCCGAGGTGCATGATCAATGTGCCGGGCTTGAAACGCAGCAGCAGGTACTTGGCGCGCCGTTGCACCGCCTGCACGCGCTGGCCCCGCAGCGCGGTCTCGAGCCCCGGCGTGACGGGCCAGCGAAGGCGCCGGTCGTGCACGCGCACTTCCGTGACGCGGCGGCCGCGCAGGTGCGGTTCGATGCCACGGCGCGTCGTCTCGACTTCGGGCAGTTCGGGCACAACACCTCGCCAGTCCGGAAACGAAAAACCCGCCGAAAGGCGGGCTTTTCAAAAGGCCGTCAAGCCGCTGTTGTCAGCTTACTTGATCTTCGTCTCCTTGTAGCCGACGTGCTTGCGCACGACCGGATCGAACTTGCGCACTTCCATCTTCTCCGGGTGCAGGCGCTTGTTCTTCATCGCCACGTAGAAATGGCCGGTGCCGGCCGAGGAAAGGAGCTTCACTTTTTCACGCATGGTTTAGACCTGCTC
>JBOHZW010000166.1:0-4206 GCA_050738715.1 Steroidobacteraceae bacterium
CTGCAGGAGCCGGCGCATGCGATTGATCAGGTTCATGCCGTTCTGCGTGCGGTCGCGGAAATCGACTTCCTCGAGCACCGCTTCCAGGTGTTCATACAGCCGCGCCATCGACGGCGCATCGGCGAGCGGCTGTTCGCGCTCAGCAGCGCTCGAGCGCACGCCACGCGCGCGCAATATTTCATATGCGACCACCTGCACTGCCATCGCGAGATTGAGCGATGCGTACGCCGCGCCCGTCGGGATGCGCAGCAGCGCGTGTGCCGGTGCCAGGTCGTCATTGCTCAGGCCGCTGTGCTCGCCGCCGAACACGATAGCGACGCTTGCTCGCTCGCTCTCCGCCACCGCGCGCGCCGCGGCCTCGCGCACATCGAGCACACGGTAATAGTGATCGCGCTCGCGCGCCGTGCACGCCAGCACCAGGCCGCAGCCGGCGAGCGCCTCGGTCAGCGTGGCGAATACGCGCGCGCGCTGCAGCAAGTCGTCCGCCCCCGATGCGCGTGCAGTCGCATCGGCGTGCGGAAACTGGCGCGGCCGCACCAGCGCCAGTTCGGTCAATTCCATGTTCTTCATCGCGCGCGCCGCCGCGCCAATATTGCCGGGATGCGATGTGTCGACGAGGACGATGCGAATCGGCAGTGCCGTCATAAGGCTGCTATTCTAGTTGACTATGCATCCATTGCTGAATATTGCCGTGCGCGCCGCGCGCCGCGCCGGGGAAGTGATCGCCCGCAGCATCCCGAAGCTCGAGAGCATCGAGATCCACGCCAAGGACCGGCACGATTACGTCACTGAGGTCGACCGCGCCGCCGAGCAGGAGATCATCGGCATCATCCGCCACCACTATCCGGCGCACGCGATACTCGCCGAAGAGAGCGGCGCCAGCGGCGAGGATGAGACGCGCTGGATCATCGATCCACTCGATGGCACGACGAATTTCCTGCATGGCTTTCCGGTGTACGCTGTCTCGATCGCCTGTGAAGTGCGTAGCCGCCTCGAAATCGCCGTCGTGTACGACGTGCTGCGCCAGGAGCTGTTCACCGCCACGCGCGGCGTCGGCGCGCAGCTCGACGGCCGCCGCATCCGCGTCAGCAAGCGGCGCGGCCTCGAGGGTGCGCTGCTGGCCACCGGCTTCCCGTTCCGCGCCAACGCCGACCTCGACACGTACCTCGAAATGCTGCGGGTCGTAATGCCGCAGGTGGCCGGCGTGCGCCGGCCCGGGTCCGCGGCCCTCGATCTCGCTTATGTCGCAGCCGGGCGCGTCGATGGTTTCTGGGAGCTGGGCCTGAAGCCCTGGGATACCGCCGCGGGCGCACTCCTGATCACCGAAGCCGGCGGCCTCATCAGCCGCGTCAACGGTGATGCCTACCAGCATGGCGACGATGTCTGCGCCGGGACGCCGCGCATCCACGACGCGCTGATCGCGGCCTTCGCGCCGCTCGTCACCGCGCCGGCGGCTGGTGTAGAGTCAGGAAGAACGCTTCGCGCCCGCAGTCGAAAATGACAATAAGCATCCACGGGGAGAACGCATGAGCCTGTTCCGAACCAAGCCGACCGATGTGAACGCCAACACCGGTTTGAAGCGCTGCCTCGGAGCCTTCGACCTGACGATGCTCGGCATCGGCTGCATCATCGGCACCGGCATCTTCGTGCTGACCGGCGTGGTGGCCGCGCAGCATGCGGGCCCCGCCATCGTGCTGTCGTTCATCCTGTCGGGCATCGCCTGCGCGTTCGCGGCGCTGTGCTACGCTGAACTCGCCGGCGCAATCGGCGGCGCTGGCAGCGCCTACGGCTACGCGTACTCGGGCATCGGCGAGCTGGTCGCGTGGATCATCGGCTGGGACCTCGTGCTGGAATACGCCGTGGCCACTTCCACGGTGGCCATCGGCTGGTCCGGTTACTTTGGCAAGATCATGGAACTGGTCGGCATCCACCTGCCGGCGGCATTGACCAACGCACCGCTCGATGGCGGCATCGCCAACGTGCCCGCCATGGTTATCGTGCTGTTGTTATCCGTGCTGCTGTCGATCGGTGTCAGCGAATCGGCACGGTTCAACACGGCGATGGTGTTCGTCAAGCTCGCCGCAGTGGTGATCTTCATCGTGGTCGCTGCGCCGCACGTGAATCCCGCCAACTGGCACCCGTTCATACCGCTGCAGACTGTCGATGCGGCGGGCCAGTCGCATTTCGGGCTGGGTGGCGTACTGACCGGCGCTTCGCTGATCTTCTTTGCCTACATAGGCTTCGATGCTGTCTCGACCGCCGCCGAGGAAACGGTCAATCCGCAGCGAAACCTCCCGATCGGCATCATCGCTTCACTGGTGATCTGCACGGTTCTTTACATCGTGGTCTCCGGCATCCTCACCGGCGTCGTGCACTACGATCACATCGATATCAAGGCGCCGATTGCCGATGCGCTGAAGCAACTCGGCATCGGTTGGGCAGAAGCGCTGATCTCGATTGGCGCGCTGGCCGGCATCACTACCGTCATGCTGGTGCTGTATTTCGGCCTGACCCGCGTCGTGCTGGCGATGTCGCGCGACGGACTGCTGCCCATGGTGATGGCGAGGGTCAATCCCAAGACGCAAACGCCGGTGCGCCTGATCATTGGATCGGGCATCGTCATCGCACTGATCGCGGGCCTGTCGCCGATCGGCAAGGTGGCCCAGCTGGTCAACCTCGGCACGCTCTCGGCGTTCTTCCTCGTATGCCTCAGCGTCATCGTGCTGCGCAAGACCCGCCCGGAACTCAAGCGGCCGTTCCGTACACCGTGGGTGCCGCTGGTGCCGGTGCTCGGCATGGGCTTCTGCGCATTCCTCATGGCCGGGCTCCCCGCGATCACCTGGGAAGCGTTCTTCATCTGGTCCGCCGTCGGCTTGGCGATCTACGCCTTTTATTCGTACCGCCACAGCGGACTCGCACGGCAGAGCTGAGGCAATTGAACCCGCGCGGCAGGCGCGCGCTCTAACTCGGCATAGAGGTTCCAGTCGAGGGGTGCCGTATGAACATCATGCGACTTCGATCATCGTTCGCGCGTAGCGGCCTGCTCGCCACCGCGCTTGGCCTGGCCGCTGCGACCTGCGCAAGCGCCGGCGCGGCTGCAAATCAGCCGGCGCACCCGCCGGAGGCAACAGTGCCGTTTGCTGCGAATGGCGGCATCGAAAACTGGGAGGCCGATGGCAACAAGGGCCTGTGGATCCAGGTGCGCGGTCGCCACTGGTACTACGCGAAGTTCTTCGCGCCCTGCCCCGGTGTGCAATTCCACGAGGGGCTGGGCTTCAAGTTTGGCCCCTCAGGCGAACTGGATCGCTGGAGCGAAGTCTTCACACGCGATACCGGCCGTTGCGCGTTCACGAGCCTCGTTACCAGCGACGGACCACCGCGCAAAGTGAAAGGCGGAAAGCCGGCGGCGATCACGCCGCCCAATGCCGCGCCAGCCAGCTAACCCTTTCAGGGCGCGCGGCGCTTGCGGCGCGCGTCGAGGAGCTTGCGCAGCCGGATATTGATCATCTCGACCAGCACCGAGAAGGCCATTGCGAAGTACAGGTAGCCCTTCGGGATGTGCACGTCCATCCCCTCCGCTATCAGTGCCACGCCGACCAGTATCAGGAACGCCAGCGCGAGAATCTTGATCGTCGGATGCGTCTCGACGAAATCGGAAATCGGGCCTGACAGCCACATCATGACGATGATCGACACGACGATCGCCGCCACCATGACTGGCACCTGGTCGGGACGTGCGAGCCCCACCGCGGTGAACACCGAATCGAGCGAGAACACGATGTCGATCACTGCGATCTGCACGACGATAGCGGCGAAACTGGCGAGCGCGCGCGCCTTGCGCCCGCCCGCGGCGCCTTCGAGCGTGTGGTGAATTTCAATGACACTCTTCGCGAGCAAAAACACGCCGCCCGCGGCGAGGATCAGGTCGCGCCCGGAAATCTGCTGGCCGAGCAACTCGAACCACGGCTTCGTCAGCCGTGTCAGCCACACGATCGACAACAACAACACAATGCGCGTCAGCATCGCGAGGCTCAATCCGACCACGCGAGCGCGCGGCTGGCGGGCCGGCGGCAACCGTGCGACGAGGATCGCCAGGAAAATCACGTTGTCGATGCCGAGCACGCTCTCGAGAAGCGAGAGCGTCGCGAAGGCCACCCCCCTGGCGGGCTCAGCGAGCAATTGCAGCATGCGCGCGCGCGCTCCGGC
>JBOHZW010000167.1:0-9639 GCA_050738715.1 Steroidobacteraceae bacterium
CAGGACCACAGCTCGGAATTATTCATCGCATGGGTCGCCGTAATAGCGGCCCATAGCCTGGCCTGCGCCGCTTGCAGATGCGCGCGCACCGGCGCCGGCAGGTCCGCGCGTCGCAACTGGCGTTCCAGGCCCGCCGCAGTCAGTGCCTGTTGCCAGGACCAGACGACCGTGCCGTGATAGGCGTTGCGACTGAAGCGGGCGCGCACCTCATTAGAAGAGTAAACCGGGTTTGCCACCAGCATTCCCACATCGGTCATCAGTCCGGCTGGAAACGGTTGCAGCAGCGGCGCGGCCGCCATTTCCAGGCTCTGCGCCGACGGCTCGCCGAACAGTAGTGCGAAGCCTTCGTCGGAATTCATGATCGGCACCGGCTTTCCCGACGCGTCGATCGACACGCCGTGGAACCGCGCATCTTGTGCATCGAGCGCGCTCAGGGCCGGTTGCGCTGGAACGCCCAGCGACGCCGCATAGTTCGCAATGGCAGCGCGCGCCTCCGCGTGCGGCACCCGCACGTCGAACAGCGGCGGCGCACGGGCGCGCCACACGCGCGCCATGGATTCGGCGCGCGCGAACAGCGCGCGGTCGACCGCGTGGAGGTAGGGGTCGAGCAGCCCACTCCGGTAGAAGCGGCCGGCCGCCTCCAGCGCGGCGGGCACCAGCACCGCGTTGACGTCATAGGGGTAGTGTCCACGGCCCAGCCCCTCGCCACTGTCACGCCAGTTGCCCACTGTTTCGCCGTGCTTGATGCTGATCAGGTTCGACCAGACCGGCTCGCGGGCGAACGGCTCGGCGCTGTTCAATACGAGACGAAGATTGCCAACCAACGCGTCTCCAGATCGTACCGCCGGCCCGGGGAACCGGCCGTCGTCGCGCGCCAGAAAATCTTTGGCGCGTGCGAGTCCGCGCGCATCGTCCAGCAGCCAGTCTCTCGCCACCGGCGCCAGCATGAAGTTGCCGTCGATCATCTTGTAGTCGTAGATAGGGGCGTCCGAGGAACTGCCGTTGGCGCGCAGGTGCTCGAGCACCGCGAATTCGCCGATACTTTCCTCGTGAGCCACTTCGCCCTGGTCGGAAAGACGGGCGAGGACCGCCCGCAGTCCGGTCTCTACCGCCTCCGCGCTCAGCGCGGGCATCAGCATGCGCACTGACATCAACGTGTCGCGTCCGAAATAATTGTCGAAGCGCCACGAGCCCGCCAGGAATTTCTCCCGGTAGCTCAGGAACGTCAGGGCATCGCGGGCCGCCATATCGTTTGCGGCGTGTACATTCAGCAGTTCGCGACCATACAGCGGTGTCAGCGGTGTCTCGCCACTGGCGCCGGTAATCCGCAGCCGGATCCGGCCATCGGCGCCGGCAGCGATGCGCGCGACGCCTTGTGTATCCCGCTGCAGCGAGCCGTCAAGCACGTCCACGCTCAGTTGGTACCCGGCCGCGCCGTCCACGCGGTCGCGCGCCCAGATGATCGTTTGATCGTGCGCCGCGGGCGCCGTGTCCACTTGAGCCGGTACCGTGCCGAGCGATTGGTAGTCGCGCAGCACCCGCACGCTCGACAGCACTGCCTTGCCGATCGTCAACGCCGGAGTCGCAATCTGCGCCTCGGTCACTACACCGTAGAGTTTGCGGCCTCTGCCATCGGTGAGCGTGGTCGGTTGCGGTGTGCCGATCACTTTCCAATCGGCGTGCTGTGGCAGGCGTGCAAACCACAAGCCGATGCCGCTGTTGCCGGCCGGAAAAGCGATGATGATGCGCGGCTCCGCGCCGGATCGCAGCAACAGATGAGTTGCGACTTTGTCCTGGCGGACGAATTCATTGATGTTTAATCCTTCATGGACCGAATACTGCAGCAACGGCGCCACCGGTGGCGTCGTCGACGGAGTGCCCGCTGCGGCGCTGCCGATCCAACCCGCCATGATCAACAAGGCGATGTGCGAGACCGAGGAAACGCGCATGGATGAGCTCCTGGTTTTCAGGGCATGCGTGCCAGCTGCACGGCGCCGTCTGCATCGCGGCTGACGCGAATGCTGAACCGTTGGCCCTGGAATGCCAGGTTCTGCAATGTCAGGGATTTCCAGCCCTCCGGCAGGATGGGTGGATAAGCTTCGATGAGATCCCGCTCTCCGATCCGCAGGCCGGTAAAGCCAAACACCAGGTTCTGGACCAGGCCGCCGGCAGCGGTCAGAAAATAGCCGGTATTGTTGGTCGAAGTCTCGGTGCGCACGTTGAACGGCGGCTTGATCGTGCCCCCGCTCGAATTTCCCTCGAACCACGCGTCGGCGTCGGCCGAATTGCCGACTGTGGCAGCAAATATGGACGCGGGCGCCAGTCCCATGCTGTTGCCGCCGGTCGACGCCGCGTCCGGGGGGCGCATCGCATAGCGATAGTCGCTCTGGCGCAGCGGCATGCTCATCGGCACATCGAGTGACGGCAGCACGAGCATCTGCAGCGAACTGCCATTCCATGAAGCGTTTTTCTCCAGCACCGAGGGGTCGAAATCCAGATGATGTTCGCCGTGCCCATCCATCGGCACATACAGCAGATCCGCGATGCGCGTCCAGCGCGCGTCGGCAGGTTCACCGAGTTCGCGCGCCGCCTGCGTGGCAATGCGCAGCGACTTCGCCGCCGCCAGGTTGGTGTAGGTGTCATTGGGGATGTCGCTGAACTCTTCGCGGACCGACGTTACGTGCAGAATCTCGTAACGGTTGCGCTGCGCGTCGTAGTGCACGCGGCTGGTCCAGAACCGGGCGATATCGCGGATCACCGGCCAGCCGTGCTGCCGCAGCCAGTCGCGGTCGCGCGTCGCGAGGTAGTACTGCCATTGTGCAATCGCCACGGCCGCGTTGACATGAATCTCCCGATCGCCGAGCACGTAGGCAAAATGCGGAGTCTGCTCGCTGCCGTTGCCCGGATCGGCCTCCCACGGGTACATAGCGCCCTGGAAGTCGTGCGCAACGGCACGCTGCCGGGCTGCGGCCAGGGTGCGGTCGCGAAACATCACCATTGATCGGGCGCGTTCGGGATGCAGCAACAGCAGCGCCGGAAAGATCCAGGTATCGGCGTCCCAGAAGACGTGACCTGCGTAACCGGGCGTGAGCCCGCATGCGCCCACCGACCAGGCCGTATCGGGTGTGGTGCTGGCCAGCAGGTAGTAGAGCTCGGAGTGCGCCAGCTGCTGGGCACGTGCGTCGCCGTCGATCACGATATCGCTCTGCCAGAGCTTGTCCCATGCGGCGCGATGGGCCGCCAGCAAATGCTCGAATCCCGAAGAGCGGGCCTCGCGTACCAGCGCCCGATCCGCGTCGAGCCCGCCACCCCAGCCTGCGTGTGACAAGGCCACGAACTTGGCGAATGTATAAGTGCGGCCGCGCTCGACTTGTACTCGCAGATTCAAGGCCAGGCGATATGGGCTGCGATACACGCTGGCGGACAAGGGTTTCATTCCCTCGGGCAGTGCAATTGCGGCCGCCTCCGCCATTTCTGCGCCCGCTTCGGCGCGGCCTTCCAGCCACAGCGTCAGCCGCGCGCCGTCGCCCGCGGCAACATGGATGCGCGTATCGCCGCCATACCAGAGTGCGGCGCGGTCTGGCGTGGACGGAGGAACGGCTTCGAGCTTGAGCCCATAGGCGGCCACCCGTTCTTCCATTTCGGGTCCGCTGAGTTTGGCGAGCGGCAGTCGCGGTACATGGGGAGCCCAGAGGTTCAGCGCAAACGAGAGTTCGATCGGTCCGCTGAAATCCGGAGTGATCGACAATTCCGTTGCTGCCAGATGCGCAGCAGCCTGGCTGACAAAAGTCCTGATCCGCAGTGCACTTTGCTTGGTCCCCTCGCGATACTGATAGCTTGTCTCGAGCAGCGCATCGCGCATATCGAGCGTCTGGCGATAATCGCCGAACCGGTCGGAGCGCAGCGGCGCCTTGTTGAGCCAGCTCTGGCCGGTGATGGTCCTGCCAGTGCTGAAATCGATCTCCGACCAACCCGGAACCAAAGCCGGCCGCGAGATATCGCCGGCGGCATAGTCCATGTATCCGGCCATGTAGGCTGGCGTGCCCTCGGTGCCGCGCGGCGCGCTCAGCGTGGAGACGTAGCCGTTCGCCAGGTATGCCGGAAAATATTGATTCAGGTCCGTCGCATCGGCGTTTAGCACGAATCCCGGATCGACCGCGGCGCGAGCGGGCGTGGTCTGCGCCGCGAGGACCGTCGCGGCGATGGCCAGTATCCTCGCGCTGCGCTTCACGAGTGCTCCATGTCCGGGATAATACCGCGTCGAAGTTTCTCGCATCCATGACGGGGCTTGGTGATGCAACGCCGCAGCGGATAAAATTCGAGGTGTATGCCATTCATCTCTGCGAACGCGGCACAAGACGGCGAATTCGACGTCATCGTCGTCGGCTCGGGTGCCGCCGGGGGCCAGAGCGCCTATACGATGGCGCTGGAAGGGGTGAAGGTGCTGATGCTGGAAGCCGGGCGCCGCTATGCGCCTGATTCCGAAACGCCGATGTTCCAGACGCCGTACATGGCGCCGCTCCGCGGCGAGGGTACGCCGGACAAGCCGTTCGGATTCTACGACGCGACCATCGACGGCGGCTGGCAAGTTCCCGGCGAGCCCTATACGAGTGCCTCCGATGATCCGCAGCGTCAGTTCATGTGGTGGCGCCCGCGCATGTTGGGCGGACGTACGAATCACTGGGGCCGTATCGCGCTGCGCAATGGCCCTTACGACTTCAAGCCCTATTCGCGTGACGGCCTGGGCCGTGACTGGCCGCTCTCCTACGAACAGATCGCGCCCTATTACGACCGCGTCGAACGGCTGATCGGCGTCTACGGCTCGAGCGAGGGCATGGAGAATACGCCCGATTCCTCACCGGGTGTATTGATGGCGCCGCCCAGGCCGCGGGTGGGCGAATTGCTCGCGCAAAAAGAGGCGCGCAAGCTCGGCGTGCCATTCATACCGATGCATCGAGCGGTGATGACTGAGCGGCTCGATGATCGGCGCCTGCCCGCGCTGCTGCATCCGGGCAATCCACAGGCGCAGCGGATCGTGGCGGCGGAGATGCGCAAGCGCGCCGCCTGTTTCTACGCGACGCCCTGCGGCCGCGGTTGCTCGATTCGCGCCACTTACCAATCGACGACGGTGCACCTGCCGCCCGCACTGGCCAGCGGCCATCTGCACATCGCGTGCGACGCGATGGTGCGCGAGGTGGTCGTGGGCAAGCACGGTCGGGCGAGCGGTGTGCGTTTCATCGACAAGTCCACCGGCAAGGAATATCAGGCCCGCGCCCGTGCCGTCGTGCTGGCGGCCGGAGCCTGCGAGTCGGTTCGCATCCTGCTCAACTCCGGCAGGGCGAGTGGCGACGGACTGGCGAATTCGAGCGGTCTGGTCGGCCGGTACATCATGGATACAGTCGGATCCAGCCTCGGCGGCCAGGTGCCCAGGCTCGAATCACTACCGCCGCACAACGAAGACGGCGCGGACGGCCAGCATCTGTATGCGCCCTGGTGGCAGTACGGCAAGGACAACACGGCCAGGCTGGGTTTCGCGCGCGGCTACCACATTGAATACGGTAGCGGGCGCCGCCAACCGAATCTGGGCACCGTGCAGGGCCTGGAATATCTCACTGGCGGCAGCTTCGGCGCGGCCTTCAAGGCAGACATGCGCCGCTACTACGGTTCATTTGTCGGTTTCGATGGTCGCGGAGAGATGATCCCGAACGATCACTGCTACTGCGAGCTGGATCCGACAGTGAAGGATCGCTGGGGTATTCCGGTACTGCGATTTCACTGGCTGTGGTCGGAACATGAAACCCGCCAGGCGGCGCACATGCAGCAGACCTTCGCGGCCATCATCGACGCGATGGGCGGGCGCGTAACGGGTGCCGCGGAGGCTGACGGCCGCAAGGCGATTGCGCCGGGCGGCAGCATCATTCACGAGGTGGGTGGCACCATCATGGGTGCGAGCCCACGCGATTCGGTCACCAACGAGTTCGGCCAGAGTTGGGATATCCCCAACCTGGTGATCGCCGATGGCGCGACGTTCTGCTCGAACGCGGACAAGAATCCGACCCTGACGATCATGGCGCTGGCCTGGCGCAATGCCGAACATCTGGTCGAGCGAATGAAGCGCCGGGAGCTCTGACATGAACGAGCCTTCGCAACCCGACCGACGCCTGACGCTGCAGTGGGTGCTCGCCGCCTCGGCTACGTTGCCGCTGCTCAAATTCGGCGCAGCCGCCGCAGATACGCCGGCTCCCACCGCGGCGAGCGCGGCCATGGACAAGGCGCGTGCGAATACCGCAGCCGGCAAGGGGTACGGGACGGATCCGCAGCTCACGCCCGTCTATCACTCCGGCGAACTGTGGCCGTTGACGCTGACGGCCGCGGAGCGCAGCACGACCGCAGCGCTGTGCGATCTGATCATCCCGGCCGACACGTTTTCGCCCAGCGCTGCCGCGGTCGGTGTCGTGGATTTCATCGATGAATGGATCAGCGCGCCTTATTCCGAACAGCAGCTCGACCGCACGCTGATCCGCGCTGGACTCGCGCGGCTGGAAGACGCGGCCACGCAGCGATTCGGCCGCGCTTTTCCCGTGCTGTCACCCGCGGAGCAGACCGCTTTGTGCGAACCAATCAGCTATCTGCCGATGGCAGCCCCTGCGCGCAGGGAAGACGCTCGGTTCTTCGCGCGGTTTCGCGACGTGGCCGCGGGCGGTTTTTATACGACACCGCAGGGCACACGGGACCTGGGCTACGTGGGCAACGTGCCGCTCACCCGATTCGACGGACCTCCACCGGAGGTGCTCAAACGAGTCGGCCTGTTGTGACCGCCGCTAGTGCAGCGCGGCGAAAGGGCTCGACAAGGATCTACCGATGAATACTCCGACATTGTCGCGGCGTGAATTCACCAAAGCGTGTGCAGCGGGCGCCGGCATCCTGGCGGCTGCAAATCCGTTGCGCCTGTGGGCCGGCGCGAATCCACCCGCACTCGCGGTGCCGCTGGCTGAGTTTGGCTACGGCGATGTCTCGTTGCAGAGCGAGATGCATGAGGCTCAGCTCGCCAACACGCACGAGGTGCTAATGAACCTCAGCGAGGACAGCCTGCTGCGGCCGTTTCGCCAGCTGGCGGGCCAGAGCGCGCCGGGCGCCGACCTCGGCGGCTGGTACAACTACGATCCTGCGTTCGACTGGCACAAGGACGATGCCGGTTTTGCGCCCGGAGCGACATTCGGACAATGGGTGTCCGCGCTGGCACGCCATTACGCAATCACCGGATCCGCCGAGACGCGCGACAAGGTGTTGCGGCTCAATCGCCTCTACGCCCGCACCATTTCGGAAGCGTTTTACGATCAAAACCGTTTCCCGGCCTATTGTTACGACAAGCTGCTGCTGGGGCTGATCGATTCCCACCAGTTCGTCGGCGATCCCGATGCTTTCGCGATGCTCGAGCAGACGACGCAGGCAGCGCTGCCGCACATGCCGGGCAAGGCCATCGATCGCGAACTGGAATGGCGTCCCGGGAAAGATCAGTCGTTTCGCTGGGACGAGTCCTATACGAATCCGGAGAACCTGTTCCTGGCCTACCAGCGTGGCGCCGGCAGCCGCTACCGGGATATCGCCACCCTTTATCTCGACGACGCCAGCTGGTTCGATCCACTCGCTCGCGGCGAGAACGTGCTCGGCGCGAAGCATGCCTATAGCTACGTCAATTCGTTGAGTTCGGCCATGCAGGCCTACCTGACTCTGGGCAGCGTGAAGCACCTTCGCGCCGCACAAAACGCCTTCACGATGCTCAACGCGCAGAGTTTTGCCACCGGTGGCTGGGGGCCGGACGAGATGCTGCAGGCACCCGCAAATTCCGGGCTCCTCGCCAGTCTGGACAAGACGCACAACAGCTTTGAAACACCGTGCGGCGCGTTCGCGCACTTCAAGATCACACGTTACCTGCTCAGGGTGACCGGCGACTCGCGCTATGGGGACAGCATGGAGCGCGTGATGTACAACACGGTGCTCGGCGCGCAGCCGATGCACGCCGACGGTCGCGCGTTCTACTACGCCGACTATCATTTCTCGGGATGCAAAACCTATTCGAACCACAGGTTTCCCTGTTGTTCCGGAACGCTGCCGCAGGTCGCGACCGACTATCGTATCAACGCGTACTTTCGCGATGCGCGTGGCGTGTATGTGAATCTGTACTTGCCATCCACCGTCCGCTGGACGCACGGCGGCACCGCCTGCACGCTCACGCAAACAGGCGATTATCCGTTCGAGGATCGCGTCGCGTTTCGGTTGACGATGTCGCAGCCGCACGAGCAGACGATCAACTTCCGGATCCCGGAGTGGGTGCGCGGCGCCCGCCTTGAAGTGAACGGCAAGCGCTGGTCCGGCGCGCTCGTGCCGGGGAGTTTCGCTGCCGTGAGCCGCGTTTGGCGCGGCGGTGACCGCGTCGAACTGGAGCTGCCGCGAACATTGCGCCTGGAAGCGGTCGATCCGCAGCATCCGGACACGGTCGCGTTGTTGTGCGGCCCGCTGGTGTTGTTCGCCACGGGCACAGGCACGCTGAACCGGCCGGCGACGCGGCCGCAACTTTTGTCTGCGGTGCAGACCGGCAAGCGCAGCTGGGCAGTTGGTCGCGCGGCGGAGAGCAGAGTATTCCTGCCTTACGTAGCCATCGATGCGGAAAACTATTCGACCTACCTGCACGTATCCTGAGGCTTGTTGTGAACAAGCAACAAAATTGAATTCGAACTGACGATAAGTTACATTCGCATGACGTAAGCAGATCCCTGTGCTTACCGGATTTTGATTTCAGCTTTCGAGCAAGCGCTGAAAATCCCGCTGCAAATTGCGGCAATCGAGATTCGTCGGCGCCTGCATTGTCGGCCTAAAAACCAATACGTAACCGAGGGCGCACCATGAGTTCAGTTACAAACAAACCACATTCCAACCTCACGCAGTTTGGAAAAACACCGGTTGGCCATGCGGCGAATACGATCGCCGCGGCGGTAGCCGGAATCCTCGCCTGCACCAGTGGAACTGCATACTCGGCCGATACTCCCGCGGCGACTCCTACCGCGGCGGCCACTGACACCGGCGCGCAGCTGGAGGAGATCGTGGTCACCGGCACGGCCCGCGGCGTCAGGAAACTGGACGCGAGTTACAACATCGTGTCGGCGACTCTCGAGGATATGCAGAACGCGAATCCCGGCAGCGCCGCCGAACTGTTCAAGCTCGCGCCGGGTATCTGGCCTGAAGCGTCGGGCGGCCAGACGGGCGCCAACATCGACGTAGCCGGCTTTCCCAACGGCGGCGGCGATTCTCCCTACTTCACGACGATGATCCAGGGCTCGCCCCTTTATGGAACGGCGGCTTTGTCTTTCCTGGATTCCAGCACCCTGGTGCGCCTGGATGACACGGTCGAGCGCGTCGAAATCGTGCAGGGCGGTCCCAGCGCCATTTTCGGCAGTGGTCAGGCGGGCGCCACGGCGAATTTCATATTGAGGACCGGTTCAGAACAGACCGCCGGGTCAGTGGCGGCTACTTATGGTTCTGAAGGCCTGGCGCGCGCGGACGTGTTCTACAGTGGAAAACTCACCGACGGATGGTACGGCAGCGTCGGCGGGTTCTACCGCGTGTCGAATGGTGTTCGCG
>JBOHZW010000168.1:0-2173 GCA_050738715.1 Steroidobacteraceae bacterium
TGGTCGATCCGCGCACACACGACGCCGCGCGTGGAGAGGTCGCCGGCCAGGTACCCTGGATGCAGGCGATCACCGACCAGACCAACCTGCCGCTCGCAATTGCGGCAGCCCGGGGCACAGGCGCTACGGCGATAAAAATCTATGCCGATCTGCCTGCATCGCTGGTCAAGAGCATCACCGCCGAAGCGCATCGCCAGCACCTGCTGGTCTGGTCACACGCAGCGGTCTTCCCTGCACTGCCCAGCGACGTAGCCGACGCGGGGGTCGATGTGATGAGCCACGCCTGCCTCCTTGGATATCAGCTCTCGGATCCGCCTCTGGTGACCAACGAAGACAGGACGCCAGTCGATGCGCACAAGGCATCGCGGCCGAACGCTGCCGTAAGCGCGCTACTCGGCAGCATGCGACAACATGGCGCCATTCTGGATGCGACGGTGCACGTGTACACATCCAGTCCAACCGCCAGCTGTAGCGGCGAGCTGAGCGACTACCTCGCACGCGAGGCCTACCAGGCCGGCATTCCGATCTCGGCTGGAACCGACGACGACCCGGATTGGCGCGATCCGGACAGCGCACTTTTTTCGGAACTTGCGGAGCTCGTGAACAAGGTCGGCATGTCGCCAGCAGAAGCCCTGCGCTCAGCGACGGTCATCGGCGCCCAGGCAGCTGGACAGCAGGCGGACGCGGGCTCTATTGCCTCAGGCAAGCTCGCCAATCTGGTGGTACTGGAAAAGGATCCGTTGCAGGACATCACCAACCTTCGCAGCGTCTTCATGGTCGTCAAGCACGGAAAACGCTACGCGCGGAGCGAATACAAGCCTGTCACCGTCGATGAAATGAAACCGTATTCGGAGTAATCGCTCGCTGGCGGACCCCGATGTACTATCCACGAGTATCAATTTACAGGGGCCCGAAGCGTGGCAGAGCTCGATCCGGCTGCAGCCGGGCGGTTGATCGGTGAGCACCTGGTGTGCCTGCCGATCGAGTCGCTCCCCGTGGCGCAATGCGCCGGCGCGGTGCTGCGCGAGAATGTTTACGCCGAGCGTGACCATCCGCCATTCGATCGCGTCGCGATGGATGGCATCGCACTGTCCGCCGCTGCGGCGGCGGCCAACAGGCGGCGCTTTCGCATCCAGGCGACGCAGGCGGCCGGCGAACCGCCGCTGACGCTGCGCGATTCCACGCACTGCATCGAGATCATGACCGGCGCGATGTTGCCGACCGGCTGCGATTGCGTTGTCCCGGTCGAGCGCATCACGGTCGACAAGGGCGTTGCCGAGATCGAATCGCTTGCACTCGCGGCGTCCTGGAAAAACGTGCACCGGCGCGCTAGCGATCAACGCCAGGGGGCGCTGCTGCTCGCGACGGGCACGCTGCTGCATGCACCCGAGATCGCCGTTGCGGCGTCGGCCGGCATGGCGCGACTGCGCGTCAGCGGGCAACCGTCGATCATCGTCATCTCGACCGGCAGCGAACTCGTCGAACCAGGCGAGCCGATCGCGCCGCACCAGATCCGCCGCTCGAATGCTTACGCCGTCGCGGCGGCGCTGCGCGAGCACGGCTTCCAGCGCGTTGCCGAAGACCATGTCAGTGATGACGTGGCGGAGCTGCACGACACGCTGGGACGACACCTGCGCACCCATGAAGTGCTGGTGCTCTCCGGCGGCGTATCGATGGGCAAGTTCGATCACGTGCCGAAAGCGCTCGAAACGCTCGGCGTTCAATGCCTGTTCCATGGCGTCGCGCAGCGGCCCGGTCGCCCGATGTGGTTCGGCACGACGAGCGAGGGCCGCGCGGTGTTTGCGTTGCCGGGAAATCCCGTCTCCACGCTGGTGTGCCTGTCGCGCTACGTGCTGCCGGCGCTGTACGCGGCCATGGGCGTGCGTGGCGTGGAATCGGAGCGCATCGCGCTCGCTTCAGCGCTCGAGTGGTCACCCGCCCTGACCGGTTTCATGCCGGTGAAAGTCAGCCACGACGACTGGGGTCGGCCCTGGGCGAGCCCCTGCCCGACCAATGGCTCGGGCGACTTCACGGCGCTCGCGCAAACCGACGGATTCGTTGAACTGCCGCCCGGGCCAGCCAGTCTACCGAAAGGATTCCTGACACGGCTGTATCGCTGGTAGCCTTTCCGCATGGATCGCAATCCTTCTGCCGCCCTCGCTCCGTTCCAGCC
>JBOHZW010000169.1:0-4998 GCA_050738715.1 Steroidobacteraceae bacterium
CCACCCCAGCGCGCTAGACACGCAACGGCAGCGCCCGCTGGAACGACCGTCCGAACGTGCGCCTAGTCGTTCGCCACGGCGGCGAAGCTCATACCGACGGTGCTGAAGCCGCTGTCGACATAAGTGATCTCGCCGGTGATGCCGGCGGCCAGGTCGGAGCACAGGAACATCGCGGCGTTGCCGACGTCCTCGCTGGTGACATTGCGGCGCAGCGGGGCGACCTTGGCGACGTAGTTCAGCATCTTGCGAAAGCCGCCGACGCCGGCGCCCGACAGCGTCTTGATGGGGCCGGCCGAAATGCCGTTGACGCGAATACCGGAAGGCCCGAGGTCCGCAGCAAGGAATCGCACGTTCGCCTCGAGGCTGGCCTTCGCGAGTCCCATGACGTTGTAGTTCGGAATGGAGCGCACCGCGCCGAGGTAAGAGAGCGTCAGCATCGCGCCGTTCCGTCCCTGCATGAGGGGCGCGAAGGCGCGCGCGAGCGCGGTGAAGCTGTAGCTCGACACGTCGTGTGCGATGCGGAAGGCCTCGCGCGACGTGTTCGCCGAGAAACTGCCCTCGATCGCTTCGCGCGGCGCGAACGCGACGGCGTGCACGAGTATGTCGAGCTGGCCCCAGGCGCTTTTCACCATCGCGGCGGCGGCATCGATCTCGGCATCGACGGTGACATCGAGCGGCATCAGCAGCTTCGAGCCGATCGACGCGGCCAGCGGTTCGACGCGTTCCTTGAAGCGCTCATTCGCGTAGCTGAAGGCGAGTTCGGCGCCCTGCGCATGCATGGCCTGGGCAATGCCCCATGCGATCGAACGATCGGTCGCGACGCCAACGATCAGTGCGCGCTTGCCCGCAAGCATCCCCATGCCGCAATCCCCTTAGCTCTTGTTATGAACGAATCAACTGCGCGAGCTGACGAAGGCCACCAGTTTTTGTCCCGGGCGGATTGAATTGCCGGCCGCCATGCCATTCCAGCCCAGCAGTTCGCGCACGGTAACCTGCAGGAGTCGCGCGATGCCATAGAGCGTGTCGCCGCGACGCACGGTATAGGTGATCTGGCGACCGCTGCCGGCGCTGGCCGTGGCGCGACCGCTGCCGCTGCTGGCGGCGGATCCGCGGCTCGAGACGACCAGGTGCTGCCCGGCGCGAATCGGATCGTTGACATCCATGTTGTTCAGGCGCGCAAGCGTATGCACGTCGGTACCGAGGCGATGAGCGATCGCGAACAAGGTATCGCCGCGATGCACGACATGCAGACCGCGGTGCGCGAATCGTCCGCGGCCGAGGCGTCCCGGACGATCGAACAGCGCTGCGGCGCGCATCGCTTTCTCGGGCAGCTGGATCGTCGCCGACGGCACCATCAGCGTGCTGCCGACGACGAGCTTGTCGTTCGCAGCGAGGTCGTTCAGGTGGCGCAGCAATTCGGGTGTCGTCGCGTACTGCTTGGCGATGCCGGCAATCGTGTCCTGCCGGCGCACCTCGTAACTCGCCACGCGCATGCGCTGCTCGGGCGTGAGACTTTGCAGTGTCTGCTCGAGTCCTTCCGCCGCCTCGATCGGCACCAGCAGGCTGTAAGGACCCGCCGGGTCGGTGGCCCAGCGATGGAAAGCCGGATTCAGTTCGTACAGGTCTTCCTTGCTGACACCAGAAAGCTCGGACACCACCTGCAGGTCGATCTGGCCACCCGTGCCGATCTGCGCGAAATAGGGCTGGTCATCGATCTGGCTGAATTCCAGGCCATAGGCGGCGGGGTCGGCCACGATGCGGCGCATCGCCAGCAGCTTTGGCACGTAGGCGCGCGTTTCGGTCGGAAGCTTCAGGTGCCAGAAATCGATGGGCTTGCCGAGGCGCTCGTTGCGGCTCACCGCGCGCTCGACATTGCCTTCGCCGCAGTTGTAGGCGGCGATGGCCAGCAACCAGTCGCCGTTGAATTCATCATGGAGCGATTGCAAATAGTCGAGCGCCGCGCGCGTCGAGGCGATGACGTCGCGGCGGCCGTCGTACCACCAATCCTGCTTCAGGCCGTAGTTCGAGCCGGTGCCGGGGATGAACTGCCAGAGTCCCGCGGCGCGCGCGCGCGAATATGCGTAGGGTTCAAAGGCACTCTCGACGACGGGAAGCAGCGCGATCTCGAGCGGCATCGAGCGGGCCTGCAGCTGCCCGACGATGAAATGCATGTAGTGGTCGGCGCGTCCCCAGACCCGTTCGAGGTAGTCGGGATGGTTCGCGTACCAGTTCAGCTCGCGATCGACTATCGCTTCATCGGTGTCCTCGAGCTTGAAGCCCGAGCGCAAGCGCACGAACAGGTCGGGTGGTATCGGCGAGACGAACGAATGGTCGGGGAGCTCAAACGGAACGATATCCTGCACGGCCGGATCGTTCGCAGCCGGTGGGGTAGAGGTTGCGGCGGCGATGGGCGCGGTCGCATCAGCCGCCGGTGCGAGAGACGGCGCCGCGACGGCCATGGGCTGCGCGCGAGAAGCAGTGTTCGGGTGGCTGGCGCATCCGCCCAGTGCCAGCAGTGCCAGCAGTGCCAGCAGGCCGGTCAGATGCGTGCGCGGGGCTCGAATCGGCGTTGCCAAATTTGCTCCATCCCAGTGCCGGGCCGATAACATGTTACGGTATGGGTGCCCGATCCTGGTGTGATCCGGCAGTGTAATTTAACCTGTAAGTTCACATAATTGCTACCCTTTTTGGGTTGCCAATCACAGTCCTGGGAGTTCATGGCGAGAAACTCACCCGCGTTGCTGGCCTGGCAGTCGGGAGCGCTCGGACGCGCGGTCATCGCCGCCGAAACACAGCTGATTGCAGACGTTTGCGACGATGTTTTCGGCATTGAGCTGCTGCAGCTCGGCGCGTGGGGGAAGGACCGTGAGTTGCTGCTCTCGAGCCGCGTGCGCCGCCAGACGCTGGTCGCGGAAGCGCGGAGCGACGCGGTGAGGCCCGACATCGAGGCTCACCCAGCGGGGTTGCCGATCCAGAGCGGCTCGATCGATGCGGTGTTGCTGCCGCATTGCCTGGAGATCGAGACCGATCCAGGCGCGGTGCTGCGCGAGGCCGATCGCGTGCTGGTCGGCGAGGGGCAGCTCATCGCGCTGGGCTTTCGGCCATGGAGTCTGTGGGGACTGCGCGCCGCCGCGAGTGGCGCAGGCTACCCGCCCGGCTTCAACCGGCTGTTGTCCGAGCGGCGCCTCCGCGACTGGCTCGCTCTGCTGGGCTACGAAGTGACGGCGGCGCGTCGCTACTTGTACGTGATGCCAAGCGAGCAGGGTTCACATCCACGCCAATCGCTCGGCATGCTCCGGCGCGGCTTGTTCAACCCGATGCCGCCGGGCGGGTACCTGCTCAAGGCGCGCAAGCGCGTGTACGCACCGACGCCGCTCCGTATGCGCCGACGAGAGCGCGCGCGCGTGCTGGGTGGACTGGTCAACCCTTCGACACGAACATGAGCGACGCGGATGGCATCGTCGAGATCTACACGGATGGCGCCTGCCGCGGCAATCCCGGTCCTGGCGGCTGGGCGGCCGTATTGACGAGCGGCGCTAACGTGCGCGAGTTGTCGGGCGCGGAGGCGTTGACCACGAACAATCGCATGGAACTGCTCGCGGTCATCAATGCATTGCGCGCGCTCAAGCGCCGCGTGCGCGCGCGCGTCTACACCGATTCGCAATATGTGCGCCTCGGCATCACCGAATGGCTCGCGGGCTGGAAAGCGCGCGGCTGGCGCACCGCCGATCGCAAGGCTGTCAAGAACCAGGATCTGTGGGAACAGCTGGAAGTGCTGGCCGCTGGTCATGACATCGAGTGGCATTGGGTCAAGGGTCACTCGGGCGTGCCGGGCAACGAGCGCTGCGACGAGCTCGCCAACATGGCGATCGATGCGCTGCTTCGATTAGACTAAGAACCCATGCGTCAAGTCGTACTGGATACCGAAACCACCGGACTCGAAACCTCGCGCGGGCACCGCATCATCGAAATCGGTTGCGTCGAACTGCTCAACCGCCGCGCCAGCGGCCGCCACTACCACAGCTATCTGAATCCCGAACGCGAGGTCGACGACGGTGCGCGAGCCGTGCATGGCATGTCGCTCGCCGATCTCGCTGGCCGGCCGCGTTTCGCCGAGATCGTCGATGAGCTCATTGCTTTCATCAGCGGCGCCGAACTGATCATCCACAACGCTTCGTTCGATGTCGGATTCCTCGACACCGAGTTCCTGCGCCTGGCGCGCGAGCCGGTGCCGCGCATCGACTCACTGTGCACGGTGCTCGATACGCTCGGTCTCGCGCGCGAAATGCATCCGGGCCAGCGCAATAACCTCGACGCCCTTTGCAAGCGTTACGGCATCGACAATTCGCACCGCGAGCTGCACGGCGCGTTGCTCGATGCGCGCATCCTCGCAGACGTCTATCTCGCCATGACCGGCGGACAAAGCGCGCTGGCGCTCGATGACTCGCCGCGCCGGACTGGCGTGCGCATCGCCGTGGCGGCATCGAGCGATGCTCCGCCGCTGCTAGTCGTGGCGCCGACGGCCGAGGAACTCGCGGCGCACGAGCAAATGCAGGAGCTGTTGCACAAGGAGAGCCACGGCCACTGCCTGTGGCGCTCGTCGTGAAGGTACTGGTCACCGGCGCGGCCGGCTTCATCGGTTCGCACGCTGCGCAACGCTTCCTCGAGCGCGGCGATGAAGTCGTCGGGCTCGACAACCTGAACGATTACTACGACGTCACGCTGAAGCAGGCCCGGCTCGCGCGTTTGCAGTCACAGCGTGCATTCCGGTTCGCGAAAATGGAGCTTGCCGACCAGCCCGGCATGGCTGCGCTGTTCAAAGATGAACGCTTCCAGCGTGTCGTGCATCTGGGAGCTCAGGCGGGCGTGCGATATTCGCTCATCGATCCGCACAGTTATGCCACGAGCAACGTCGTCGGCACGCTCAATATCCTCGAGGGCTGCCGTCACAATGCTGTCGAGCACCTGGTCTACGCCTCGACCAGTTCGGTCTATGGC